>JAPUIV010000001.1 GCA_027296665.1 Acidobacteriota bacterium
GGAAATGAACCGCAGGGTCGTCATCACCGGCATCGGTCTCGTATCCCCTCTCGGGGTGGGGACCGAGAAGAACTGGCAGGCCCTCATCGAGGGGGTCAACGGGATCGGTCCGATCGCCCGTTTCGATGCCACCAATTTCTCGTCGCGGATCGCCGGGGAAGTCGGCGATTTCGACCCGCTGCAATTCATTGAAAAAAAGAACGTCCGCAAGATGGATCTGTTCATCCAGTATGCCCTGGGGGCCGCCTCCATGGCCCTGGAGGATTCAGGGTTGCGGATTGACAAACGCAACGCCGAGCGCGTCGGAGTGTACATCGGGTCGGGTATCGGCGGCCTGCCGTCGATCGAGAGGCAGCACGCCTCTCTTTTGGAGAACGGCCCCAGGAGAATCTCGCCGTTCTTCATCGTTGGCCTGATCGTCAATCTGGCATCCGGACAGGTGTCGATCCGGCACGGCGCCAAGGGTCCCAACCTGGCGGTCTGCACCGCCTGCTCCACCGGCACCAACGCCATCGGCGATTCCTTTCGGTTGATCGCCTCCGGCCAGGCGGACGCGATGTTCGCTGGCGGTAGCGAGGCGGTGATCACCCCTCTGGCAGTCGGCGGTTTTGCCGCCATGAAGGCCTTGTCCACACGTAACCAGGAACCCGAAAAGGCATCCCGTCCCTTCGACCGGGACCGGGACGGGTTCGTGATGGGGGAAGGGGCGGGAATCCTGATCCTCGAGGACATGGAATCGGCACAGCGGCGAGGAGCGCGGATTTACGCCGAGGTCGTCGGTTACGGACTTTCTGCTGACGCATTTCACGTCTCCGCACCCTCGGAAGACGGCGACGGTCCCATCCGGGTGATGAAAAATGCCATTGCCGACGCCGGCATTTCCCCGGAAGAGGTCGATTACATCAACGCCCACGGAACTTCCACGCCTGCAGGTGACCGGGTCGAAACCCTGGCGATACGCCGGACTTTCGGTGATTGGGCGAGTTCCCTGCCGGTAAGTTCCACCAAATCGATGACCGGCCACCTTCTGGGGGCGGCCGGCGGTTTCGAGACCGCGGTGACCGCCATGGCAATCTATCACGGGGTAATCCCGCCAACCATCAACTACGAGAACCCCGATCCGGAATGCGATCTGGACTATGTTCCCAACCGGGCCCGGCGGCATCCGATCCGCAACGCCCTGACGAATTCCTTCGGTTTCGGGGGGACCAACGCGTCGCTAATCCTTTCCCGGTTTCCGGACGGAAAGGATTCCGGGCAGGAGTGATCATGGAACTGGTGGTTTGCATCAAGCAGGTGCCCGACACCGAGACCCGCATCAAAATTGCGGCGGACGGGAAAAGCATCGACATTACCGGGATCAACTGGGTGGTGAGCCCCTATGACGAAAACGCCCTGGAAGAGGCTTTGAGGATTCGCGAGACGAAGGGGGAGGGGGGTGTGGCGGTGATGACGCTCGGCCCGGAAAGGGCCGCATCCGCTCTGCGATCCTGCTTGGCGTTGGGCGCCGATCGCGCGGTTCATCTCCAGGACCCCGCCCTTGAGGGCTCCGATTCGCTGGGGACCGCCAGGGCCCTGGCAGCGGCCATCCGGCGGTCCCGGTTCGATTTGGTCCTGGTCGGCCAGCAGGGGGTCGGCACCGACAATAGCCAGGTTGGGCCGATGCTTGCCGAGCTTCTCGATATCCCCCATGTAAACGTGGTCACCAAGCTGGAAATAGCCAATGGCAAGATCCGCGCTCACCGCCAGATCGAAGGCGCGGTGGAGGTGGTGGAGTGTCCGCTTCCCGCCGTGGTGACCGCTCAGAAGGGACTCAACGAACCGCGCTACGCGTCCCTCAAGGGGATCATGGCGGCCAAGAAGAAACCTTTGGAACGGCTTGGCCTTCAAGACCTGGGACTCGATGCCGCCGATGTCGGCGCGGCCGGGGCGCGAAACCGTTGGACCCGGCTGGAACTGCCACCGGCCCGACAGGCCGGAAAGATCCTCGACGGCGAGCCGGAAGAATCGACGGCCGAACTCGTCCGGCTGTTACGGGATGAGGCAAAGGTCATCTGACCGGGAGGCTCGTACATTGCCGGATGTATTGGTTTTCGTGGAGCAGAGAGACGGAAAGGTGAAGAGTCCCTCCCTGCAGGCGGTCTCCGAGGGGAGGAAGCTGGCCGATGCCTGGAAAGGCAGCCTGGAGGCGGTCCTGGTCGGAACGGGGCTGGATGAAGCCGCTGCCCGGGTCCTGGCTTTCGGGCCGGACCGGGTGACAGTCCTGGAACATGCCGATCTGGGAACCTATTCCGCGGAAGGATTTGCCAACGTTGTTGCCGATCGGATCCGGGCCGTCAACCCACAGGCGGTTCTTTTTTCCGCCACGGCGATGGGAAAAGATCTGGCTCCGCGCATCGCCGCAAAATTCGCGACCGGCCTGGCTTCCGACTGCATCGACCTTGAGGCTGGATCCGACCGGTCCCTGGTGGGTCGCCGTCCGGTGTTTTCCGGCAAGGCGATCGCCACGGTGGAATTTTCCGAGGCCCGGCCGATGATGGCCACCCTGCGGCCGAACGTCTTTTCATTGGGGATTCCGGCGGAAAAGCCCGGAGGTGAGGTGGTCAGAGAGAAACCGGCGCTCGATGCGGCCCGGAACCGCACCCGGACCGTGAAAATCCTCCAGCAGGAGGGGGTGGAACTCGACGTCACCGAGGCGGAGATCGTCGTCTCGGGGGGTCGATCCCTGAAGAACTCGGAGAATTTCTCCATCATCCGTGACCTGGCCCGAGCTCTCGGGGGCGCCGTGGGGGCCTCCCGGGCTGCCGTGGATGCCGGCTACATTGCCCATCAGCACCAGGTCGGTCAGACCGGTAAGGTGGTCTCCCCAAAGCTGTACATCGCCTGCGGCATCTCCGGGGCGATCCAGCACCTTGCCGGCATGACCTCCTCGAAAGTGATCGTCGCCATCAACAAGGACAAGGAAGCGCCGATCTTCAAGCTCGCCGACTACGGCATCGTCGGCGACCTCTTCCAGATCGTTCCCCTCCTGACAGAGGAGA
>JAPUIV010000010.1 GCA_027296665.1 Acidobacteriota bacterium
GGCATCTCGCGGGAGACGACGTCCTGAAGACCGTGGGAAAGATCATGCGCGACACCGCCCGTGAGGATGACCTGGCCGCCCGGTACGGAGGTGAGGAGTTCCTCATCTTGCTGCCAGATACCAAGAAGGACGGCGCCTTCATCGCGGCCGAAAAGATCCGCAAGGCCCTCGAGAGCCACGAATTCACCAACGACGCGGGCAAGCCGATGAGAAAAGTGACCCTGAGCGGCGGTATCTCTACTTTTCCCGATGACGGCAGGGGAAGCACGGCTCTGATCCAGGCCGCCGACACCGCCCTGTACCGGGCGAAGCAGGCCGGGCGGAACCAGATCGTGCCGGCGGAAACCAAATACTTTTCCAACGAGGATGACGAAGTGGTCGTGAAGGCGACTCCAGTTAAGGGTGTGATCCCTTTCAACTAGCGTTCTCACTGGAAGGGAAAGGATTTCATGGCTCGAACCAAAAAACCTTCGACGGCGGAAAGAAAAACACGGAACCGGATGGATGGGCCGGTGCCCCCGCCGGAGACCACCTCCTCCCTCCTGTACGACAGCGTCACCGATCTCCCCACCGTGCCCCTCCTCATGGAGGAGATCCGGAGTCAGCTCCATGACCGGGAAAATCTCGGAATCCTTTCCGTCAGCCTGGTCCAGAAGGATCGGGTCGAGAAGATCTTCGGCTGGAAGGCATTCGACGATCTCGTCCGGCAACTCGCCCTGGTATTGATCAGCATCAAGAAGGAGAATTTGCGGCAGGAGGATCTGGTGTCGGAGGTGATGGTCAGCGGCAACGCCTTCGTCGTGGTGCTGGCGCCTCCCCGCCGCAAGGAAAGGATTGCCTACAAGGATCTCGACCTGGTCCGTCAAAGGGTGCAGGCCCGGCTCCGGCGCCACCTGAAGGATAAACTGCCGGTAGAGGTCTTGGAACGATTCGGACTTTACGTCGGCTGCGCCATCCTCGAGAACACCGACGAGATCCGCTTCGAGCGCCTGGTCTACCAGGCCCTCGAACAGGCCCATACCGACTCCCTGGGAGAAAAAGAAAAGGACCGGCGCCAGGAATCGTTCTTTCTCCACGAGGTCCTGGAACGCCGCCTCGTCCACGCGGTGTATCAACCGGTGATCTGGATCCCGGAGTCAACGATTCTCGGCTACGAAGCGTTGAGCCGGGTTCCCACCGATAAATTCAACACCATCACCGATCTCTTCAAGGCCGCCTACGAGAATAACTCCATCTGGAGGCTCGAACGCCTTTGCCGCGAGAAGGCCTTCCTGGGGATCGTCGGTGGCCTGCGGCCCAACGAGTTCCTGTTCCTGAATGTGGAACCGGACTCGATCCATGATCCGCAACTACAGAGCGAGGAAACGATGAAACTTCTTCGCAAGGCGAACCTGACCCCCGATCGGATCGTCCTGGAAATGACCGAGAGGTCGGAGGTGAGCGATTTCACCGCCTTCCGGAAAACGCTCAAGCATTTTCAGGACCAGGGCTTCAAGATGGCCATCGACGATGTCGGCTCCGCCTATTCGGGACTCAAATCGATCGCCGAGGTCGCCCCCGACTACATCAAGATCGACATGAGTCTGATCCGGGATATCCACAACCGGCAGATCAAGAGGGAACTTCTCTCAACCATTTTCAAGTTCAGTCAAACGACCGGAATCCGCCTGATCGCCGAAGGGGTGGAGGTGGAGGCCGAATTGAAGACCCTGATCGAGATCGGGGTGGAGTTCGTCCAGGGATTCCTGTTCTCCCGCCCCGCCGTGCCCATTCCGAGGCCGGATCTCACCGTCCTGGATCGCAAAACCTGAACCAAAATACAGGCAAACAGTAAACGAACGGAAGGTATGCCTTCGTGGCTCCAGGGTCAGGCGGCGGTGTAAATTTCGCAACCGGGATAGGTGAATGAGAAGCCATACCAGCGGGTGAGCAACTGCATCGGCACTTCGCCGCTGTCGAGCCAGGTCGCTTTCGGGACCCCGTCGATTCCCCCGCGCTCGATCTGGATCGGCCGATCCAGCCACACATCCTCGATCGACCCGCCCCTGGGCACGGCGCTCATCGGATAATATTTACCCATCTTATCGACAATGACCCCCAGACCCTGCGTCATCTTACCCAGACGGGCATCGATCCTACCCGCCATCGTCATTCGGAAAAACGGCAGAAAAAACCCTTTCGTGTCGATTTTCTTGCGGTTCATCACCTGCAGCAGCCGCGCCTTGAATCCTTTGAAGCCGGAAAATGACACAGTCAGATCAGGATACTCGTTGATCGCCGCCTCGACATTGGTCAAATAAATCGGCCAGACATCAAGCTGTTGGCCTTCGTGCCTGCCCTGAAAACATTCGCCCGTGATGTGATCCCAGATCGACCAGCTATCCTTGTCTGACATGATCGCCAGGCCATTGCTCAGCCCACAGACACCGAATCGGGCAACCTTTCCGTCAATGTGGGGGGTTAGACCAACCCCGCTGTTGCAGGCAGGTCAGAAGCTGACGAGAAACGGCTCGCCTCCCAGCTCGCCCTGGGCGATGTGATGATAGGCCATCTCCCGCATCGAAAAGGCGCGGCGCGCGCCGTTTCGTTCGGCCAGAATCAGCTCGAAATCATTGGGCAGATTCAATCCCTTCAGCAACTCCCCCTTTCCGGAAACCTGAAACGGTTGGAAGTGCCATTTCCTGGAGATGAACGCGTTTTTACGATCAATGCTCATGTTGTCCTTTCGCCAGCTAACGGTCAATGGTG
>JAPUIV010000100.1 GCA_027296665.1 Acidobacteriota bacterium
CTGGTCCTCGGCGAGGGGGACTCCCCCGGTCCGGATGAGGCGCCGGTACAGGAATGACTCGATCGGAAACACCTGGTAGGTCCGGGAAGATCGGGGCATCCAGTCGTCTTCCCCCTCCAGCCGGTAGGCGGTCACCGTCTCCTGGTAGCGGTACTCCCTGGCCCGCTGCCGGTGGAGCGGCGCCTGCCGGATCACCCGGGCGCGAATGTTCTCGATGGAAAGATCCGGGGAAGGAGGGGAAGATGGAGCGGCAAGGAAGGCCGCCAGGAGAATCCAGCAGACCAGCCGGCCGGTCAACATGTTGGCCAATCGGCCGATCCGGGGTCCGATCGGTCCTGCCCGGGGTTCAGCGTTCGCACAATCGCTTGAAATTGCAGTTGGTGCAGCGCCAGTTTTCCTCGGTCAGGGGGCATGTGTCGATCTCCACCCGGTTCTCGCCGTCTTCGGGAAGAAGGGCGCGCATATCCCGGATCGATCCTAGAATATAATCCCGGACCCGTTGAAGATCACTCCCGGTCACCCGGTAGTCAACCAGACGGTCCCGCGACAGGGAAAATTCCCCCACGCGCAGATCGGCCGGCGGCACCTTCCACTTCTCCCGCGCATACAGGGCGTAGCAAGCCAGCTGGATCGTGTTGTCCTCATCGTCCCGCCGGCCGGTCTTCCAGTCGTAGATGCGGACCTCGCCTCCGACGCGGCAGGCGCAGTCGAGCTTCACGTAGATCTTCACCCCATCCAGAAAGAAATGGGAAAGATCCTCGACCTCCAGCCAGTTCTCCCGGGGCAGTTCCAGAAGGGTTCGAAAGACCTCCGAGGCGTAGAAATTGCGGAGACACGACTCGACGTGCTCCGCGGTACTCTTCCATTCCTCGTCGGGAATCGGGATCTTGTACTCGTGCTCGAACAACGCCGTCGATTTCGGCTGCTGGCGGTATATCCCGTCGCGTGACCGTTTCCATCCCTGCCTCATGCGGTCCAGTGTCAGGGTGACGATCCGGTCCACCGGCAACGGCTCCACACCGCTCTGGAGGTTTTTCAGGGAACGTTCGATACAATCGTGAACGACGCCCCCGGCCCAGGCCTGCCGGCCAGTCAGTTGCTTCAGGATGTAGATCTCCCGGGTGCGGGGATCGGCCCCGGGGCTCCATCCACCCCAGCTGCCGTAATAGCGGTAGTAGTAGCGCCGCCGGCACTCTCGGAATATGCCGTCCCGGGAGCGCGACCAGGAAAACTCGTTCTGTAGATTCCCCCAGGTCATGGGGAAGATTATCCCTCGCGGTCGATCACCTGGTGCCAGTCGGTGAATAGCGCCTCGAGACGGGAATCGTTGAGCGGGCGGAATCGGACCAGGGAGCCGGGCGGAACCAGGTGGGGGTTGTATTCCTTTTTGACGAACTTCTCGTACTCGATCAACAGGTTCTCGTTGTTCACGTAGGCGGCGACCAGGGCGATCTTCTGCTCGAAGTCAGGGTCGTCCTCCGTGACCCCGAGCAACATGGCGTACTGGATGCCTATGTCCCACAGGCCGTTGACATCCTCCTCGGTGATCCGGGTCTCCATCACCACACCGGTGATATCCTGGAATGCCTCGACATCCTTCCCGAGGGCGATCCCCTCGTCGATGTCGCGAATCTTTTCCACCCGCCAGCCCACCTTCTTCCATTGAAAGCCCTCGACCTCCACGAACCGCCTGGCGATGATGTCGAGTTCGATCTGCTCCTCGTTCAACAACAGGGCCGCCTGGAACTCGGGATTGTTCAGGACCTCAAACGGCGCCGGTGTCTGCACCGAGTAATCACCGGCGGCGCCCAGGGCCGGGGCCCTTGGGGGTTTGGGAGGCTCCCGGTATACCAGGTACAGCCATCCTCCGATCAGAGCGGTAACGGCCACGGTGTAGGTGATGAACTTGACCGTCACACTGGCCTGCGAGGTCGTTTTCTGAGACGACAAACGTTGGATCGCCGGATGGTATTCGAAATCGTCTGGTCCCGGCTTGTTTTCTGTCTCTTCGCTCATGAACGGGCTTTCCTCCCGGAGCGGCCCGGCCTCGCCACTGCTTCCCACGATGCCTCCGACCGCTGGATTCGTTTGCGGAATGATATCACATGATGCCATAAAAGGAATACCCGAGAAAACCGGCCGGGAGGGAACGACTGCTGCGTTCACTCCGCACCCTCCCTGGCATTGACTGCCTGCCGGTTGCGTGGGATCCTTCCCGGAACACGGGGAGGCGCTGATCTTGAACCGGCCGGAGCGGACGAGTGTAAAGCGGGTCGCGGTGGTGGGCGGGGGGATCACCGGCCTGGCGGCGGCGCACCGGCTGCGGGAAATCGGCATCCAGACCGGCCGGGAGATCTCCTTCTCCTTGCTGGAAGCGGAGCAACGACTGGGAGGGGTGATCTCCTCCCGGCAGGAAGACGGATTCCTGCTGGAGGCCGGCCCCGATTCCTTCATCACCGACCGGCCGGGGGTGTTGCGGCTGGCGGAACGGCTCGGCATCCAGGACCGGATGATCCCGACCCGGCCCGAGCATGCCCGTAGTTTTGTGGTCCGGAAAGGAAAGCTCCACCCGACCCCGGCCGGGTTCTATCTGATCGCCCCCTCCCGCCTCCTCCCCTTCCTGACCACTCCCATATTGAGTCTGAAAGGAAAATTCCGGGCGGGCCTCGACCTCTTGATCCCGCGGCGAAAATCGACCGAGGACGAAAGCATCGGCAATTTCGTGATCCGGCGGCTGGGACAGGAAGCGCTGGATCGGTTGGCCCAGCCGATGATCGCCGCCATATACGGCGGCGATCCGATGCACCTTTCCCTTCTTGCCACATTCCCGAGATTCCGGAGAATGGAGGAGGAACACGGCAGCGTGATCCGGGCCCTCTGGGCGGCGGCGCGGCGGCAGTCCGGCGCCGATAGGTCTGCCTCGACCGCCAGCGGACCGCGCTACGGCCTGTTCATGAGCTTCGATACCGGCCTGCAACTTCTCGTTGAAACCTTGCGCCATCGCATTCCTCCGGAGACGATCCGGACGGGAACGGCGGTGGAACAGATCTCCCCCGACCCGGGGGGCGGGTGGCGCCTGCGATTGCGGGGTTCCCCGGGCCCCGGAGAACGGTTCGACGCCCTCATTCTCGCCCTGCCCGGCCCTTCCACGGCGCGGCTGGCGCAATCCTTCGATCCGGGTCTGGGGAACCGGATTGCCGAGATCCCGTACGGACCCTCGACGACCGTCTCGTTGGCGTTCCGGAAAACCGACATCGGCCACAAGATGGATGGCTTTGGTTTCGTGATTCCCGCGCAGGAGGGTTTCCGGATCCGGGGCTGCACATTCTGTCACCGGAAATATCCCGCCCGGGCTCCCGAGGGGAGTGCGCTCCTGCGGGCCTTTCACGATCGACTGTACAGCGACCTCTCCGATGAGGAGTTGGTGGAGAAGACCCGGGAAGAATTGGCCCGCCTCCTGGGAATCCGCGGCGAACCGATCCTGGCCAGGGTGGCCCGCTACCCCGGCGGCCTGCCCCATTACCCCGTGGGCCACCGGTTGATCGTGACCAATATCCGCGACCGGGTGGAACGCCATCCGGGCCTCGCCCTGGCCGGAAACGCCTATGGCGGGGTCGGTATCCCCGATTGCATCCAGAGTGGGGAGTCGGCCGCCGATGCGGTTGCCGGCTATCTCGCGCAGTTGTGAAGAAGATATCGGATCGTCCCCTGGGCTATAATGCCAGCCAAATGGCGGGCGATTTTCAGGGACGCAGGATCTTGCATTTCCAGGATGGAAAGGACGGCGAGGCGGCACGACTGATCACCACCCTCGGGGGGCAAGCGATCGCCGCCGGGGAGAATCGATCGGATCCGGGCGGCCTCCTGGACCAGATCTCCGACGGGAAGGTCGATATTCTCCTGCTCACCGCCCCCGGCCAGGTGAGCGGCTTGATCCGGAACGCGGCCGGGGCGGGCCGGGAAGGAAAGATCCGGGAGGCCTGCAAGCAAATCTGCATCGCGTCGATCGATCCCGATACCACCCGGGCGGTCGCGGCAGCCGGCCTGCGGGCCGATTACGAGGCCGACCCTTCCGGGACCGAAAGCCTGATCCGGGAACTGGCCCGGCGGAGCGGCGATCTTCTGAGGAGAAAAAAGACTTCGAATGCCCACGGAGTCGATACCAACCTGTGGCGGCGGATCGACGCCGTCTGGGGACCGGCGCCCGAGCCGGTCTTCCTCCGGGCCTGCCGCCGGCAAGAAACTCCCTTCACGCCGGTCTGGATCATGCGCCAGGCCGGAAGATTTCAGAGGGAGTACCGCGACATCCGCGCCAAGGTCCCCTTCCTGGAACTGTGCCATACCCCGGAACTCGCGGCCGAAGTCACCCTCATGGCGGTCGATCGCCTGGGAGTCGACGCCGCCATCCTCTTCGCCGATATCCTCCTGGTCCTGGAGCCGATGGGGATCGGCCTGCGGTTCGCCAAGGGGGACGGGCCTGTCATCGACCGGCCGATCCGGAACCGCGAGGATCTGAGACGACTTCCGGAACCGGACGCCGCCGATCTCGGATTCGTTTACGAGACGGTCCGGCTGATCCGCCGGGCCCTGGACCCCGGTCTCGCCCTGATCGGATTTTCCGGGGCCCCCTTCACCATCGCTTCCTATATCATCGAGGGCGGACGCTCCCGCAATTTCGAGAAGACCAAGGCGGTCATGTTTGGCGATCCCGCCTTGTGGCGTGCACTGATGGAAAGGCTCACCAATCTATTGATAGGCTATCTGAACGGACAGATCGAGGCCGGGGCCGACGCAGTGCAACTGTTCGACAGCTGGGTCGGTTGTCTCTGTCCCGATGACTACCGGGAATATATCCTTCCCCACATGAAACGCTTGATCGGATCGATTCGGAAACCGGCGCCCGTGATCCACTTCGCCACCGGGAATCCCGCCCTTCTCGAACTCCGGAAGGAGGCGGGCGGCGACGTGATCGGTGTCGACTGGCGGGTCGACCTGAAACGGGCCCGGCAAAGACTCGGCAAGGACGTGGCGGTGATGGGAAACCTGGATCCCGCCGTTCTTCTGGGCCCGGCCAATGAGATCCGGCGCCGGGTAAAGACGATCCTGGAAAAGGCCGGGACCGACCCGGGACATATTTTCAACCTGGGGCACGGGATCCTTCCCTTCACTTCCCCCGATCGGGTATCGGTCTTGATCGACGCGGTGCACGAACTGTCCGCGAGATGAGAGGAGGTCCCCGGTGCCAACCGGCTCGGTTCTCATGATCGCCTTCGGCGGTCCCGAAAAATCGGAGGATATCGTTCCCTACCTGCGCCGCGTCACCAAGGGAAGGCAGATTCCGGAGGAACGCCTGCAGGGAGTAGCCGAGCATTACGAACGGCTGGGAGGAAAGTCCCCTCTGAACGAACTGACCTTCCGCCAGGCCAAACTCCTCGAGGAGCGCCTAGAAGCGGAAGGCCGTCCGGTCCCGGTCTTCGTCGGGATGAGGAACTGGCATCCCTTTCTCGCCGAGACGCTCCGGAAAATGAACGACCAGGGACACCGGACCACCGTGGGAATAATCATGGCCGCCCACCAGTGCGGCGCGAGCTGGGAGCAATACCAGCGTGACGTCGAGGAAGCGGTGAAACAGGAACAGATCACCATCAAAATTGCGTATCCCGACCCGGTCTTTGACCATCCCGGGTTCATCGAGGCGACCGCCGAACAGGTGCGGATCTGCTTCAAGAAGATCCCTGCCGATCTTCGCAACGGCACGATGATCCTGTTCACCGCTCACAGCGTCCCGACCCAGGATCCCCACCTGGCCCGCTACGTGAACCAGTTGCAGCAATCGTGCCGGCGGGTGGCGGCGGCCCTCCAGCACCCCCGCTGGAACCTCTGTTACCAGAGCCGCAGCGGGAAGCCGCAGGATCCCTGGCTCGAGCCCGACGTGAACGAGGCGATCCAGACCCTCGCCTCGCGCGACGTGAAAACGATCGTCGTGGTCCCGATCGGATTCCTCTGCGATCACGTCGAAGTCCTCCACGATCTCGACACCGAGGCGAGAAAGACCGCCATCGATGCCGGCATCCAGTTCCTTCGCGCCCGGACCGTCTCGGACGATCCCCGGTTCATCGAGGCCCTGGCCGAACGGGTCCTGGACCATCTCCAATGAGGGGGAGCGCAACGGAATGACCGGAACCGGCTGGAAAAACGCGGCGATCCTGTTACTGGCCGCCATTCTCTGCGCCGGCGCGGTCCCGCGCCGCGAGGCGGGCGACGACCTGATCGGCACGGTAGCGCCGCCGTTCGATCTGGAGCATTGGCTGAATTCCGACCCGTTGGAGATCGCCGCCCTGCGGGGCAAGGTGGTCCTGGTGCGCTGGTGGACCGACACCTGCCCGTTCTGCGCCGCCACCGCCCCGGTCCTCCGGGAACTGGATCGGTCCTACCGC
>JAPUIV010000101.1 GCA_027296665.1 Acidobacteriota bacterium
ATCTGCTCTGGCAGTTACGCATGAGCGAGACGGACCTGGCGACCCGGCAAATCGGAGAGCTCGTCATTGGTAACCTCGATGAGAACGGCTTTCTCGAGGCGAGCATCGAGGAGATCGCCGTCCTCGCGGGAGCCGAGGAGCAATCTTCGGTGAGTCTGGAAGCGGTAGAAAGGGCGCTGACCTTCGTGCAGAGCTTCGATCCTCCCGGCATCGCTTGCACGACCCTGCGCGAGTCTCTGCTGTTGCAGCTCACGGCGCTCGGCGAAGAGCCCGACTCACTCCCCTGCATCATCGTGCGCGACCACTGGGAAGTTTTCCTGAAGCGTCAGTTCCCGGCCTTGGCCAAGACTCTCGCGGTTCCGCTCGCCGATCTCGAGCCGGTGGTCGACACGATTCGCAGTCTAGAAACCCATCCCGGCCGGCGTTTCAGTCGCGAGAGGACTCCGTACGTGGAGCCTGATGTCGTGATCGCGAAGATCGGCGACGAGTACGTCATCCAGCTCAATGACGACGGATTGCCACGACTACGAATCAGCCGGCGCTATCGAGACTTTCTCCGCCAGTGGAAATCGGAGAAGAGTGAGACGGAAGCACAGCAATACGTGCGTGAAAAGATGCGCTCAGCAATGTGGCTGATCAAGTGTCTCGATCAGCGCCAGAAGACGATCTACAAGGTCGCCGATTCGATCATCCGACAACAACGCGACTTCCTCGATCACGGAGTCGACTACCTTCGGCCGATGGTTCTGCGAAATGTGGCAGATGACATCGGCATGCACGAGTCGACGGTCAGTCGCGTTGTGTCGAACAAGTACATTCACACCCCTCGCGGACTCTTCCCGATGAAGTTCTTTTTTCACAGCGGGATCACATCCACCCAGGGAGAGGATGTGTCCTCGCTGGTGGTGAAAAAGAGGATTCGAAAACTGGTGGAAGGGGAGGAACCCCTTCATCCGCTCAGCGACTCCACCATAGTGAAGCTTCTCGAAAATCAAAATCTGACCATCGCCCGGCGCACCGTTGCGAAGTATCGGGAGGAGTTGAGAATCCCATCTTCCACCCTTCGCAAACGTTCCCGGGAATAATGACCGGGATCTTCTTTCTTGCGGAGAGAGAAAAAGACTTGAGAATCACTTTCACCGGGAGGCAGACCGAGATCAAGGCCAGTTTGAAGAAATTCGTTCAGGACAAGATCAAAAAATTGAACCGGCTGATCGGGGATAGCTTCGACGCGCATGTAATCCTTTCCCAGACCCGTCACCGGTACTCCGCCGAAATCATTCTCCGTGCGCCTTCCCTGACCCTGACGGTCGATTCCAATACCGGTACCGAGGATGCCCGGTCGGCGGTGCAAACCGCCCTGGCGAAGATTGAAAAACAGGCTAGGCGTTTCAAGGAGAAAAGGACAGGCAGAAGAAAACGGGTGGGAAAGGATTTGATCGCCAAGCGGCGGTCCCTTCCTACGAAGGAAACTGATGGTGATGGAAAGCCTTCGGTCATTGCGATGAATGGCTTCAGCAAGAAACCGATCACTCTGAACGAAGCCGCCCTTCGGGTGCATGATTCGGAAGACCTGTTTCTGGTGTTCCGCAACGCCGACAACCTGAAAATCAGCGTGATTTACAAGAGAAAAGACGGAAACCTGGGTCTGATTGAACCCGACGCCTGAGTGCACGATATCGACTGCCGACCACCGGAAGGCGCAACCTCCGCGCCCCGGTTGACTCCCCCCGATTCGATTGTTATCATCCCACCCCCATGCAATCGTGTGCGTAGCGGCCATGTCGCACAATTTCTCTCCCTGCCGAAATAGGTTCCCGGGCAAGGAGGCCCGGCCATGGATATAGTCCTCAGCAAGGAAAACGAGTTAATTCGGCAATCGTTGCGGGAATTTGCCGCAAGAGAGATCGCCCCCAAGGCGGCCGAGTACGACCGATCCCGGGAATTTCCCTTTGAAAATTTTCGGAAGTGCGCCGAAATGAACCTGACAGGAATGATGGTCTCGGAATCGCAAGGCGGCGCTGGTATGGATACCATTAGCTACGTTCTCGCCATTGAAGAGCTTTCGAGGGTCTGCGCCTCCACCGGTGTCATTATCTCGGTGAACAATTCTCTGTATTGCCATCCAGTGGAGAAGTTTGCCCGGGAGGAGATTAAAAAGAACCTGCTCGCTCCGTTTGCCCGCGGGGAAAAGATTGGCTGCTTTGGACTTTCCGAACCTGATGCGGGTTCCGATCCCTCCAACATGCGGACCACAGCGGTGCGCGACGGGGATCACTACTTGTTGAATGGTTCCAAGATCTTCGTCACCAATGGCTTGGGCGCTGATGCCGCGGTCGTCTTCGCAGTTACCGATGCTACCTCGCGGCACAAGGGCATTTCCGCATTCGTGGTTGAAAAGGGAAATTCCGGTTTCCGGATCGGCAAGCAGGAACGGAAATTGGGCATTACCTGCTCCGGATCAGTTGAGATCATCATGGAGGACTGCAAGATTCCAGCCACCCAGCTTCTCGGGAAGGAGGGAGAAGGGTTCAAGATCGCCATGAACACCCTGGATGGCGGCCGGATCGGGATCGCCGCCCAGGCGGTCGGCATCGCCCGGGGCGCCCTGGAAGAATCTACCCGGTACTCCCAGGAGCGGAAACAGTTTGGAAAGAAAATTTCCGATTTCCAGGCGATACAATTCATGCTGGCTGACATGGCCACCGAGGTGGATGCCGCGCGGCTTCTCACCTACCGGGCCGCATGGAAGAAAGACCAGGGGGAGCGGTATTCGTTGGAAGCGGCGATGGCAAAACTGTTCGCCTCCGAGGTTGCCATGCGCGCGACCACGAAGGGAATTCAGATCTTTGGCGGGTACGGTTACATGAATGATTACCCGATGGAGCGGTTTTTCCGGGACGCGAAGGTCACGGAGATTTACGAAGGAACTTCCGAGATCCAGCGGATCGTCATCGCCAGCCACCTTCTCAAGGACTGAGGAATGCCCGCCGATGGATTTTTCCTTTTCCCAAGACGAGCGAATGATCCGGGACATGGTCCGGGACTTCGCGGATGGCGTTCTTCGACCCCAGGTGCAGGAATGGGAGCGGCGCGGTGAATTCCCGCTGGAACTGATCCCCCGCCTCGCCGAAGCGGGACTTCTCGGCATGTCGATACCGGAGGCCTACGAGGGTTCCAACCTCCGCACTCCCAGTTACTGTCTCGCCATCGAGGAGCTGGCCCGGGTCAGCGCTTCCGCCGCGGTGACCGTTTCCGTCACCAACTCCGTGTGTGGATACCCGATTTCCCGGTTCGGCACAGCCTCCCAGAAAGATAAATACCTGAAACGGCTTGCCCGCGGCCAAATCCTCGGAGGGTTCTGCCTGACCGAACCGGGCGCCGGTTCCGACGCTGCCGGAATCGTCACCGGATACCGCCGTGCGGCCGGCAAATTCATCCTCAACGGCCTGAAATCCTGGGTCACCAACGCCAAGATAGGATCGTTGTTCATTGTAATGGCTACACGGGATCGCAGGGAAAGGGGAGCGGGAATCAGCGCCTTCCTGGTCGAGAGTTCCTTTCCGGGATTCTCATTTGGCCGTCTCGAGGATAAACTTGGGCTCAGGTCCTCCGCCACGGGCGAGGTGCGTCTGGATGATTGTGAAGTACCCGTGGAAAACCTGCTGGGTGAAGAGGGCAAGGGACTGGCCATCGCTCTCCATTGCCTGACGGTTGGCCGGGTGGGTATCGCCTCCCAGGCCATAGGAATAGCGCGTGAGGCCTTCGAGGTTGCCAGAAAATATGCACGGGAACGGATGGCTTTCGGAAGGCCGATTGCCTCCTTTCAGGGAATCCAGTTTCAATTGGCAGATATGGCTACCGAGATTGATGCAGCCCGGTGGTTGACGCTTCGAGCCGCATCGATGCGAGATCGGGGAATCATCGATTTTTCCAAGGAATCGTCCATGGCAAAACTTTTTGCCAGCGAAATGGCGAATCGGGTGACCTACCGGGCCATCCAGATCCATGGCGCGTACGGCTACTCAAAGGAGTATCCCGTGGAAAGATATTTTCGTGATGCGCGCGTGACCACGATTTACGAGGGGAGTTCCGAGATCCAGAGACTGGTAATCGCCAGGCAGCTTCTGGCAGAGACGCGGTCCAACGCCGCAGATTAGAGGAAGGAACATGTCCAACCGATCGGAAAAAAACCGGAAAGGGAAATTTACCACCATTTCCGGCATGCCGATCGAGGAGATTTACCGGGCCGATTCCCTCGATCGCTTTGATGTTTCCCGTGACCTGGGGCGTCCTGGTGAACCTCCTTTTACCCGGGGTATCCATTCAACCATGTACCGGGAACGGGTTTGGACCATGCGCCAGTTCTCCGGGTTTGGAACGGCAGCCGATACCAATCAACGATACAAATACTTGTTGTCACAAGGCCAAACAGGTCTCAGCGTTGCCTTCGATCTGCCTACCCTCATGGGTAGGGATTCCACCGATGAGCTGGCCCGGGGTGAGGTAGGTAAGGAAGGCGTGGCGATCGACACCCTGGACGACATGGAGGCATTGTTCGAGGGGATTCCTCTTAAGCAGGTTTCAACCTCGATGACGATCAATTCTCCAGCGGCTATCCTTTTCGCGATGTATCTCGCCGTTGCGGAAAAACAGAGTGTTCCCTGGAAGGAATTGCGGGGAACCATCCAGAACGACATTCTCAAGGAGTATATCGCCCAGAAGGAATGGATCTATCCTCCTGCCCCCAGCCTCAGGATCATCACCGACATCATGGGGTTCTGCCTGAAGGAAGTGCCATTGTGGAATACGATCAGTATCAGCGGTTACCATATTCGTGAAGCTGGGTCCACCGCGATCCAGGAACTCGCATTTACCCTGTCGGACGGATTGACTTACGTGGAAGCGGCAATTCGGGCGGGCATGGATGTCGATGCCTTTGCACCGCGGTTATCTTTCTTTTTCAATGTTCATAATGATTTCTTCGAGGAAGTTGCCAAGTATCGTGCCGCTAGAAGAATGTGGTGCAGTTATCTCAGGGAACGGTTCGGCGCTCAGGATTCCAGATCCTGGAAACTCCGGACCCATGCCCAAACCGCGGGATGTTCCCTCACTGCCCAGCAACCGTACAACAATGTGGTTCGAGTCACCCTGCAGGCGTTGGCGGCGGTTCTCGGCGGCGTTCAATCGTTACATACCAACTCCCTGGATGAGACCCTCGCTCTGCCCACCGAAAAAGCCGTCACCATTGCTTTGCGAACCCAGCAGATCCTGGCTGAAGAGACCGGCGTTGGGAACACCGTGGACCCTCTCGGCGGATC
>JAPUIV010000102.1 GCA_027296665.1 Acidobacteriota bacterium
GGATGCGGGGAAGTTCCAATTCCTCACCGAGGATTCGGGCCAGTTCGGTCAGGGAGACCTCAACTTCAAGGATGTGTTGGCCGGGAAGGTTCCCCGCTTCCCCGGTCCCGGGCTGGGGGTCTTCGCCGATTACCGTGCCGATATCGCCCTCTCCCTGGCCCACGCCGCCCACCTGCCGGGGGGAGAACTTGAACCGGGGGATCTCGATTTGCGGCATGGGAATACTCACGAAGTTCTTCCCCTTCCTGCCGATGAGTTCCCCTTTCGACATGTACTTCCGGAGATCCTTGCGGATCTTGCCGCGGATGATCTGATGGAACCGCTGGTGATCCTGTTCTATGCGCAGAACCATGTGTACTCTCCTGGCAGAAACCAGTCATGGAACGCTTCACCGGAGGAGGAAAGGAGTCGGATTAGGACTTCGTGTCGCCGCGGGCAAAAATGCTGGCGATGTAGTTGAGAATGTCCGTTGCGCACATGTCGCAATAGCCGTAATCCTTGACGAGCCTCGCCTTCACCACTTCAATTTTTTCCTGGGTGTCCTTGTCGACGACGCTGGAAACCAAGCTGGTGAGTTTGATGGAATCTTTCTGGTCCTCGAAGAGCTTCAGTTCCAGGGCTTTGTGGAGTCTTTCATTGGTCCGATAATTGAACTTTTTCCCCTCCACCGCCAGGGCACCGATATAATTCATGATTTCCCTGCGGAAATCATCCTTCCGGTTATCCGGGATGTCGATCTTTTCCTCGATGGACCGCATGAGCCGCTCGTCGGGCTCCTCGTCCTGCCCGGTATATTTGTTTCGTACCGTCTCCTTTTGAGTGTAGGCCTTGATGTTATCGATATAATTTCCACAAACGCGGCTGATCGCCTCTTCATCGGCCGATATGGCCCGTTGCACTTCATTCTTGGTGATGTCCTCGTATTCCTGCTTGACGACCGCGAGAAGTTCCCTGTACCGCTTCTTCAAATCTTCATTGGTGACCAGGCTGTGATGCTTCAATCCACTCTCGAGTTCGTTGAGAACCATAAACGGATTGATGCAACCTTCCCCCTTGTCGCTGACCAGGGCATTCGAAATCTTGTCCTGGATATAACGGGGGGAGATCCCGTCCATCCCCTCCCGTAGTGCCTCCTTGCGGAGTTCTTTTACGTTGTCCTCGGTGAACCCGGGGAGGGTTTTGCCGTTGTAAAGCTTCAGTTTCTGGAGAATGGTGAGATCGGCCCGTTTCGCCTCCTCCAGCCGGGTGAGAACGGCCCACATGGCAGCCATCTCGATGGTGTGGGGCGCGATATGTTTTCCCCGGATGCGTTTCGGGTTGTAATCTTTTTCGTAAATCCGGACTTCTTCGGAGAGCTTGGTGATGTAAGGGATGTCGATCTTGACGGTCCGATCCCGGAGGGCTTCCATGAACTCGTTGTTTTGCAGTTTGCGATATTCCGGCTCATTGGTATGCCCCAGGATGACCTCGTCGATATCGGTCTGGGAGAATTTCTTGGGCTTGATCTTGTGCTCCTGGGAGGCGCCCAGCAGGTCGTAGAGAAATGCCACATCCAGTTTCAGGACCTCGATGAATTCGACGAGACCTCGTTTAGAGATGTTGAACTCGCCGTCGAAATTGAAGGCCCGCGGATCGGAATCGGATCCGTACTCGGCGATCTTTCGGTAATTAATATCTCCGGTGAGTTCGGTGGAGTCCTGGTTTTTTTCATCCTTGGGCTGGAAGGTGCCGATTCCCACGCGATCCTTCTCGGAAAGAATCAAGCGCCGGACCTTGATGTTTTTAAGAATCTTCGTCCAATCCCCTCCGTGTTGCCGATTGAGTTCCCGGAAATACTGGCGGCAGGCGGGGCAGAGTTCACCTTCCATTTCCACGCACTGTTCCACCGGTTTATCCCGATTCAGGATCTCCAGGATCCGGGAACGCCACTCCAGAGGGATCAGGTGGAGGGGTTCCTCGTGCATTGGACAGGGAATCTCCTCCATGGTCCCTTCAGGGAGCCGCCGGCCGTCTTCCTTTTCGAGAATCCAGCTGAAGGTATAGAGGGCCCCTTCCGGCGTCCGCGAATAATCCTCGAGGCCCCGCTTCAGGATCCTGGCGATGGTGCTCTTGGCGCTTCCCACCGGTCCATGCAGTAAAAGAACCCGTTTCTCGGTCCCATACTTATGAGCGGCCGACTTGAAGATGTTGACCATCTTCATCAGGGGAAGATCGAGTCCGAAAAGCGCGTCCCGGGTGTTGTGATCGAGATCCTCGAAAAATCGGTAATGAATGATTTTCTTCTTGTGCTCGAAATATTCCGAGGTCCCCTTGGAGAGAATCATGTCGTAGACCCGCTGGAAAGAGGTGCGGGCCACCCGGGGGTATTTCTTCACCAGGGCCAGGTAATCCTCGAAAGTCCCCTCCCAATGCTGATCCTGGTAACTTTTGAGGTCCAGAAGTTCTTCCCGAACAACCGAAAGAATTTCCTCTCCGGTAGTTTTGGTGGGCATTTCCTTCATGAACTCCTTTTTGTCAAACGGAGGCAGGTTTGCGGAAAATACGACGACCGACAGACCGAACCAATCATATTTTAATATATCCCCGGTATGACCGTTTGTCAAAAACCCCGTCCCGATAGGGGTTCCGAAACTCTTGAGAGATAAGGATTAAGTGAGGACGGAGGTGGGGCCAATCAGCCTCTCCGGCGATCCTGTAGCCGGAATGTGGCGATCAGGTCTTTGGTCAACCAAGGGGTGGTCATGAGCAGAAGACCCAGGGAAACGGCGGCCACCAGAAGAAGGTAGGGCCAGGCGGCCATAAATCCTTCGGGTCCGTGGGTCAACGACGGTGCTGAGGGAATCCCCAGTACCAGCTGGCGGATTCCCTCGACCGTTTCCCGGATCAGGACCCCGACGATTGCCAGGAATTTATCCAGGATAAGAGGAGGGATTTCCCATCCGGAGGGGACCGATCCGGGAAAGCCGGGAGTCAGGTCGAAAAGCTTTTTAAGAGGGTACAGAAGGAGACCTCCGGTGGCCAGTGAACCGACCAGGCTCAGGTGGCGGATCCGGCGGCGGGGCCGGCGTTGCCGGGGAGCCGCGTCGATCTTCCCCCGGACCGCGGCCAGCAACCGGTCCTCCAGTTCGGGGGACGGGTCGAAAACCGGTAGGGATTCGAGGACAGCGACCAGGCGGGTCATTTCATCGGTTCGATCCCGGCAATCGGAACAATCCAGAAGATGTCGGCGGATCTCCAGGGCCGCCTGCGGTGTCGCCTCGCCATCGGATAAAGCGGAGGCCTGGAGGAGGATCCGCCCGCAGTCGCCGGGGATTTCATTTCGAATGGGCAGGGTCACGCCGGTACTCCACTCATCGGGTCATCGAACCGCTCGGCGCAGGAGTTCCCGCGCCCTGAAGATCCGGTTTTTCACCGTTCCCAGGGGAAGCCCACGAATGCGGGCGATCTCATCGTAACGGAGATGATTGAAATGCCGCAAAACAATCAGGTCACGATAGGAGGGCGGAAGCCCGTCAATAGCCTCCTGCAGACTCTCACTCAGTTCCTTGACCCGGAGTTCCTCGTAGGGGGAGGGCCCGGGACTTCGCAGTCCCTGTATGCACCGCGGCGGGGGCTGGGAATCCCGGATGTCCATCGAT
>JAPUIV010000103.1 GCA_027296665.1 Acidobacteriota bacterium
AAGGGCCTGCGGCAAAAGGGCCTCCAGCTCTTGAAGGCTCATGACCCGGCCCTGGAATTCAATCGTTCCATCAGCGGAGATGGCGACGGTCAGGTCTTCCTGATTCCTTTCCGCCGTGCTGGTCGATTCGGGGAGCTCCAAGGGGATTCCAGAGGTTTCCAGGAAGGTTGTGGAGATGGCAAAAAATATCAAGAGCAGGAAAACGACATCGATCAGGGCGGAGATGTCCACGCGGACCTGCAATCTCTTTCGACGCCGTAACTCCACGGTACCTCCCGCCGGATCAGTTCTCCACCTCGCGGATCTTCGTCCGATCGGAGTAGGCCGATCGGCCCGCCGGTTCCATGCCGTCCTTCCGGAAAAGATGGTTCATCACCTGGATCGTGCGCTTTTCGATGTCGAGAATCGAGTTTTCGGCTTTTTCGCGCAGGTAGTTATGCATGACCAGTGCGGGAATCGCGACGGAAAGCCCCAAGGCAGTGGTGTACAAGGCTTCGGAAATGCCCTCGGAGAGCGCGTTCGCTTGTCCAACCCCCAACTCGGCGATCACACTGAAGATCTTGATCATCCCGCTTACGGTCCCCAGCAGGCCCAGAAGAGGGGTAATGCCTGCAATGGTTCCAAGAAAAACCAGGTGCCGCTCCAGCTTGGGAATCTCCTGGCGGCCTGCATCCAGAATGGCCTCCTTGACCTCATCACGACCCTGGGACCGGACATCCAGGGCCGCAAGAATGATGTTGGTGAAGATGCCCGGTTTACGAACACAGGCGTCCCGGGCCTTCTGAAACAGCCCCCCCTCCACCAGGGGAATGATGATCTCGTACGATTCCTGGTTCCGTCTCCGATCGCCGCGGAAATGGAAAAGCCGTTCAATGATGATCGCGAGGGCCACTACCGAGCAGGCCAAAAGGGGGTAAATGAGGAGCCCGCCACGCTGGAAAAAGGTGATCATCAAGCCTCCATCGCCCCGGAATCAAAGTTTTTTCCCCCGCGGGATCCTGATTCCAAAGGATTGCGGATCAGGATACTTTCGCCCCGAAATGCTGTCAACTCCGCCAGATTAGCGGGGGACGGGGCCACAACATGATTCGCCCCCGGAAACTCCTGGCCACGGTGACCGCGGCCCATGCCCTGAACCACGCTTTTCTACTCGCCTTCCCTCCCCTGCTGGTTCCCCTGATGAACGAGTTCAAGACCGATCTGGTGGGTGGAGGAGCGGCAATGACTGGCCTCTACCTGGCCTCCGGACTGGGGGCCCTACCGGCCGGTTGGCTCGCCGACCGCTGGGGGCCCCGGCGACTGATCCACATATTTCTGGGGGGTGCCTCCTTGTGCCTTATCCTCACTTCATTCGCACCCGATCTCAAGACGATGTCGGTATCGATTCTTTTTCTTGGGCTGTTCTGCAGCCTGTACCATCCCTCCGGCCTTTCGCTGATATCCAAGCGGTGTGTTCCCATCGGCCGGGCCTTCGGAATTCACGGAATCGGGGGAAATCTGGGACTCGCCTTTGGCCCTTTTCTCGTCGCCCAGTTATCCTCCATGTTCGGATGGAGATCGGCCCTGATGGTTCTGGCCTCTGCAGGCATCGTCCTGATGCCTCTGTTCGCCTGGTCCGGCGACCGCCAAGAACGATCCCCGGAGGGAGAAATAGGGTCCCGACCCGACATAGGTCCCAACCATCTCTCTCTCGGACTCGCAATCGCCTGCCAGGGTCTTCTGGGGTTCTGTTATCGCGGGATCCTCACTTTTCTTCCCCTATACTTTACCGCCCGCCACGGCGGCCTCCTGGAACGGATGGATCCGATTAGCGCTGGTGGATTGTTGACGAGCCTCAGCCTCGGAATCGGTGTGGCGGGGCAATATTTTGGCGGGTGGCTGAGCAACCGGACCTCACCTGAACGCTTGTTCTCCATCCTTCTTCTGGCAACCCTGCCATTCCCGTTTCTCATGGCGTTCGGTGAGGGCCTTCCTCTCCTGGCCTGTGCGGCCCTCTTCGCGTTCTTCTTTTTCGCCGCACAGCCGGTGGGCAATCTCCTGATCGCCCGGCACAGCGGCGAGGCGTGGCGAAGCCTGGGATTCGGTTTCTCCTTCACTGCCTCCTTCGGGTTCGGTAGTTTTGCGGCGTTGGCCGGGGGCTGGATCGCTGAAAAGAGATCCTTGGCCGCCCTATTTCCTGCCATGGGGTCGGTCCTTGCCCTGGGTGCGGTCGTCTCCCTGCTGTTGGTTCGCCAGACCAGAAAAGGAAGGTTCCCGGCTTCCATCTCCTCCGGGACCCCTCCCCCCCTGTCCTCGACTTGACCCGAGGGCATCCATTCCATAGAATTTTATAGGGTTACTCACTAACACCTCTCCTGTTCTCGTTTCCTGGGAGTTCAGTGTGCGAATCGGGATTCTGGCAAAAGAAGCCGCCCTCGTTTCTCTCGTTCCGGGCCTTTTCATCTCACTTGCCCTTTCCGGCAACCTTTTCGAACCAACGGCAACCGACCTTCCCCGATCGGTTGCCACGGGAGATTTCAACTCCGACGGGATCGCCGATATTGCCATCGCGCACGCTCGTTCCGACCAGGTTTCGATTCTTCTGGGGAACGGATCGGGCGGATTCGTCCCCGCCGACTCTTCACCGATCACCGTCGCTACCCGCCCGACAGATCTTGCAGTCGCCGAACTGGATGGTGTGGGTGGCGACGATCTGATCGTGGTCCAGAACCTGGCCGGAACCATGAGCATCTTCACCAGTTCTCCGGATCCCTTGGATCCTTTTCAGGTAAATTTCATCCTTGACGCCACCTTTGTCCTCGGCATCTCTCCCGTGGCGGTGGTCATGGCTCATTTTAACGATGATAACGGGGACGGAATCCTGGACTCATCCGATGACATCGACATCGCTGTGACCCTGGCGGGTCAAGACGAGGTCATCATTCTTCAGGGGTTGCCGATGGGGGATTTCAACACCGAGAACACCTTTTCAACTGCCACGAGCACCGGAATCAACAATGTGTCAGGAGCGGAATCGATCGTTGCCGGTGACTGGAACAATGACGGAATTACCGACCTTGCCGTGGCCAACACTCGGGACCGGAACATCGCCCTCCTGATCGGGAACGGCAACCGGACCTTCCAGACGCCGATCCCGCTCCCCGCATGCTCTGGCTGTGCAGTCCCCAACGCGATCGGCATTGGCGACGTCGATGGTGATGGCTTTCTGGACCTCGCCATACCCTTCTCGGAGGGGTTCTGCGCGGGAGGAATCCAGGATGGGGAGATCTGTTCCATCTCATCGGAATGCTCGGGAGGCACCTGCCTGAAAAACGCCTGCATCGGCGGCACCAATGACGGAGGCACCTGTCTGGACAATACCAATTGCCCCGGCGACCCCTTCGCCGTCCCTCCCATCCTTGCCGGTACCTGCCAACCGACCGACCGGATCGGACTCTATCGGGGCGATCCCACCGATACGGTCGATTTTTTCCAGAATCCGGTGATTATAGTGCTGGCCCCGGGTGATGCCCCGGCTGACGCCATCCTTCTCGATCTCGACGGGGATCTCCTCGCACGGCCCGACCTCGCGGTGGTCAATTCGGGATTGGACACCGTCTCCCTTTTCCTGAACGACGGGACGGGAGGGTTCCCGGTTTCACCAACGGTCATCATCCGTCCGGAATTGAACCCCCGGGAAATTCAGGCCCCCATCGCTCTCGCAGGCATCGAAGCCCTCCCGGATGGCCCTCCTTCAGACCTGTTTGTCATTCATTTCGGAAGCGATAATTTCAGCCTGCTCCAGAACCTGAGCACGCCCGGGAACTTGAGTTTTTCCGCCGCCCCACCCCTTTCCACCCTGGGGCTCGAAACTCCGGTTGATCTCGTAAATGGGGAATTCTTCTCCCGCTTTTCGGAGGATCTGTTTGGATCGTGGACGGGTACGGGGGTAAACCGCGGCATTCTCATGCGGGGGTCGGGGCCGGGGGTTCTGAGGAAAACGGGTGCCTTCAGCGAGACGCGCTGCACCGGCGGCAGCAACGACGGCCTGACCTGCCAGACCGACCTCAACTGTCCCGGTGGAACTTGTCTGAATGAAACCGTATTATCTCCGGTTCCCGGGGTTTCCCTGATCGGGACGGCCGTTAGCGGCGACTTCAACAGGGATCTTCTCGCCGATATCGCCATCGCCGTAAGGGATGAAAGCAGTCTGGAGCCGGGGATCCTGGTATTCCTGAGATCTTTTGGAACCGACTCGGACGGTATCCTGCGGATCTTCTTTAAAAAAGAGGAATTCATTTCCACCGGATTACCATCGGAAGAGATTCCTCTGGTATTGGCCGCGGCCGACCTGACCCCCAGGGATAATGATTTTGACGGGATTCCGGACGGCATAGACAATTGTCCCACCATCTTCAATCCGGTCTCCGACTGTGACGGGATGGCCGCGACCCCGGACATTCAATGTGACACCACCCCGGATGGAATTGGCGACGCTTGCGAGGATACCGCCGATCCGAACCCTTGCGGAAGTGCGGGCGCCAATGCCGATTGCGATAATGACGGCATCAACAATTCCGCCGACAATTGCCCGGCTGTCTCCAACCTGATCCAGGCCGACTTCGATGCCGATGGGATCGGGGATCTGTGTGAGCGGGAGGGAGTGCTCGATCTCATTTCGGTATCCGACGCCGATGGCGACGGGAATGCCGAGATCCATATCTTTCCGGGAAGGGGGAATGGAACGTTCTGTCATGGCTTCTCGGTCCCCGGTTGCCCGCCGATTGTTCCCACCATCTTCCCCCAGGTTCCAAAGCACCTCGTCATCAGTGAAATCAACGTCTTTGACGGCGATCAGGACGGTGTTCTCGATTTCCTCGACAACTGCCCGACTGTCTTCAACCCGATCATCCCGCCGGCGGTTGTGCAGCCTGATGGCGACGGGAACGGTACCGGCGACGCCTGCGAGAATTTTGCCGATCCGAATCCCTGCGGAGGATCGGGCATCGATATCGATTGTGATGCCGATTCTTTCGACAACTCCCTGGACAATTGTCCTTCGGTCTCGAACCCGATCCAGGAGGACTCCGATGCCGACGGCATCGGGGATCTATGCGTGCGCCAGGGCCTGGACCTGCTCCTGGCCACCCCTACGGGATTGACCCTGTTCACCGGTAACGGAAGGGGGGAGATCCTGTCTCCCACCGATGTGACTCCCTCCTCGATCGTCGGCCCTGTCTCGTTCTCCTTCCTGGCAACCGGTACCTTCGAAGGCCTGGCCGGCTCCGGAATCATCGCCGTGGATGACACCGCACCTCCCCACAAGGTTCGCCTATTCCTCTCGGATCTGGCCGGCAAGTTGGCCGAAATCGATAGCCTCGATCTCTCCGATCCTCTCGTTGCCAACCCGCCCATTCCCCAGGCCCGTTTCTCCGACATGCTTGTCGTGGACCTGAACAAGGACGGGTCCCAGGACGTGGTCCTCGCCGAGACGAGCCTTCGAGTATGTGCCTCCCTGTGCCTGGGAGGAGTGAATGACCGATTGCCCTGCGCAAACGATCTCGGCTGTCCGGGGGGTACTTGTGGAAACCTGAATGAAGGACAAACCTGTGACACCGACTTACAGTGTGACTCCATCGCCTGCGTACCCTCCGGGGCCATCGTGGTCGCGATGGGGGCGAAGGACAACCTGTGCCTTGGAGGAATAAACGATCAGGCGCCCTGTGTGGACAATTCCGATTGCCCGGGCGGCCCAGGCATCCCCGCCGGTACCTGCGGACGGCCGAAACTGTTTCTCGCCCCGGGATTTCCTATTCTGGCCGGATCGGGCCCCGTATCGTTGGAAACCATCCAGTTCAACGACGACGATGGCAACGGGCAAGTGACGGCCAACGATGATGTCGATATCGCGGTAACCCTGGCAGGGAGCCAGAATTTCCTGATCTTACGGAATCTCCTGGCCAACCGGGCCGATATCAACGGTTCGGGCCGGGTCGACGGCTTCGACCTCTCACAACTAGCAAGGGATTTCGGACTGGTCTACGACCGCACCACCGACTCGAATCCCTCCGATCTGAATCTGGACGGGGAGGTGGAAGGTCTGGATCTCGCGATCCTCACCGCCCTGTTCGGCCGGACCTTCTGAACCGGAACGGAGTCGGTTCGCAAAGTTCCTTCCTACCGTTCGACCCGCATGTTGTAATAGAAATGAATCGTGACGCTCTCCCTCTCTCCGGGGAAATGGGATGGAAGAGGCGGAAGGGGGTTGGAGGCCTGCAGGGCCTGATTGGCCGCATGATCGAGGGGGGCTTTCCCCGAGGAATAGACCGGATCGATCCTGGAGATCCTTCCATCCCTTTCTATGGTGAAGCGGAAAGCGCACTTTCCGCTCTCCCCGTGCTGAACCGCAATGGGAATCCTCCAGTTGCGGCGAATGATCTCGACCAATCTACGGGAATAATCACCCCAGTCGAAATCTTTTGTGTCGAAGGACAGGCCGCCGAAATCGCTGGACTCGAGCCGGGTCTGGTTCTCGAATCTGGTGTCGAAACCCTGCGTATTGAGACGCGACACATCCCGAAGGGCCTGCCGTATCCTCTCCTGTCGATTCGAAGGCTCGGGGCCGGTATCGCGGGGTTCTGCGGGTATTCCCGGTGAAGTTTCCTCCGGGTCGATCACCGTCTCCTCAGGTTCGGGTTCCGGCCCCCGCGGTTCGGGGAAAAGCTGGTTCTCCGCGTCCATGTCGTCGGATACCCTGAAATCGTCCGACTCCGGCGGCGTGATCTCCACCATGGAACTATTCCCCTCGGAAAAAGGAAGATCGGACTCTTCCGCCTCCGCTGGAGGTTCCTCGCTGCGGATCTCCCTGTTCGCGTCGGAGAAAAATTTTGCGTCCGGATTCTCTTTCACCAACAGTTCGTCCGGAAGGTCAACGAAGGTGAACCGGATCGGCTCCGACGCCACGGACAGAGGTTCATCGGCCGCCAACGTGGCGAGGGCGAGGAATTCCTTTCCGAAAAGAAAGAACAAGAGGAATAAAAGGATGTGAAGTACCACCGCAATCAGAAACGCCTGGGGGAAACGGATCCGATCGACCCCATTGCCATTCGTATTCATGACGACATCGTTCCGGCCAATCGATGGAATTCGCGCCGTACCGCGTTCATATCCACCCGTTTTGCCTCGGGGTGAATCCTGTTGGTAAGGAACAGATAAACCCTGTTCCGGTCAGGCTGAATCCACAGCGACACCCCGGTGAACCCGGTATGGCCGAAACTCTCTCCGGGAAGGGTCCCGAACCCGGCGGAACCGATGGTTTCAGCCAGTTGCCATCCGGGGCTCCTTGCTTCCCCCCGGTTTTCAGTCCAGTTTCTCCTGAACTCCTCCCTCCATGAGGAAGGAATCAGACCGGTGCCGGATTCAAGAAATTCCCGGCCGAGCTTCAGGAGATCCGGCGCGGTGGAAAACAGTCCCGCATTGCCGCTAACCCCCCCCATTCCATGAGCATTTCCGTCGTGGACCTCTCCCCAGATGATCCCCTCACGCCAGCCCGAAAAGGAAGAACCGGTTTTCCCCGCCATCGATCGCTCCCAACCCGCCCCGCGTTCCGTCGCCGCGCACCGCCGGAGCATTTCCGGCGGCGGTCGAAAATGAGTGTCCTGGAGGCCCAACGGAATTGCGATCCGTTCGGAGAAGAGCGCATCGAGATCTTTTCCCGCGGCGGACCGGAGAACTTCCCCCAGAAGGATAAAGCCCGGGCAACTGTAAATCACCTGGGACCGGGGCGGACAGGCAAGTGGCAGGCAAACCAATCTCTGGATCATTTCCAGCCGGCCGCCGCCGCCAAGATACAACGGAACCCATGCGGGCAAGCCGGATCGGTGCAGAAGCAGGTCGACCACCTGGACTTCATCCCGGCCTTCCCCGGAAAACCCGGGAACATATTCCTTCACGGAATCGGAGAGCTGGAGAATTCCATCCTGGGACAGGAGTATGGCCAACAAACCGGTCGCCAACGGCTTGGTCAGGGAAGAGATGTCAAAGGTGGTTTCCCGGTTCACCGCGATCCGTTCCGGCTCCAGAACCGCCCAGCCGCCCCATCCCTCATCCAGAATCCGGTCACCCTCGACCACGGCTAGGATAGCGCCCGGAAAGGTCCCCACTTCCAAATGGTGTTTCAGGAATTCCCGGAGTTTCGGAGTTCGGGGATCTTTTCCCATGGGCCGTTTCCAGTTTCCGGATCTTGGGCTTACATCCGTGCGAGTACCTGATGGGCAAGCTGCAAGGCCCGTTTCGCCTCCTCCCCGGAACAGGCCGGAGGGATATTGCGATGGACCGAACCCGCGAAGGACTGGAGTTGTCTTTTTAAAGGATCCCCGGCCGAAACCGCAACCGGTTCCACCACAAGGGACGGGAATTCTTTTTCTGACGACTCGATCCGGCAGGAGAGAAGGGTGCGAGAAGAATAATCGAGAGACAGGTATCGATTTGCCTGGAAGATCCGCAATTTTCGCACCGCCTCCCGGCTGACCCGGCTGGCGGTCAGGTTGGCCACGCAGCCGGAGTCGAATTCGATCCTGGCGTTGGCGATGTCGATTCTGTCGGTGAATGCGCTCACGCCTATTGCCCGAACCTCTTTGACCTCGGGACCGGCAAGAAGGAGCGCAAGATCAAGATCGTGAATCATGAGATCCAGGATGACATCAACGTCAAGACAGCGGGGAGCGAAGGAGGCCATCCTCTGGGCCTCGATGAACCGGGGCTGGGAGATCAATTCCCTCATCGCGACAACCGCCGGGTTGAATCTCTCCGTGTGACCCACCATGAGGGTTTTTCCGTTGCCTTGGGCTGCCGCGATCAAGGCTTCGGCCTCCCCGACGGTTCTCGCGATCGGTTTCTCCACCAGGAGATGCCGGCCGGAATTGAGTATTTCCACACCCAGGGATCCGTGCAGGGCCGTCGGGACTGCCAGACTGACCGCGTCCACACCGGCGGGAATCTCCCGCCAGTCTGAGAAACCTGGAACGTGGAACTCGCCGGAAACCGCTTCCACCCGGTCCGGTTCGATATCGACTACGGCGGTCAGTTCCACGTCCGAAAGACCGGCCCAGATCCTCGCGTGGTAGGTTCCCAGATGTCCCAGTCCCACGACGGCGACACGCATTCAGGGACCCTCCGCGCCAGCCCGAATCAACGAATGACCCCGCGCCGGGAAGATTGGATGAAACCGAGCAGATATTCCACCTCGGCGATCCCCTTGTGCTTGGTCTCCACCTCTTCCATCGCTTTCCGGAATGGAATCTTTTTTTTAAATAGGGTGCGGTAGGCGTCCTGAAGGGCTTCAACGGTGGCCGGGGGGAAGTTCCTGCGGCGCAGGCCAATCACGTTGATCCCATAGGTTCTCGCCCGGTTTCCAACGGTAAGGACGAACGGGACGGCATCCTGGGTAACCACGGAGTACCCCCCGATATACCCATGGCGGCCCACCCGGCAGTATTGATGAACACCAGAGAATGCGCTGAGCGTGGCGAAATCATCCACATCGACGTGGCCCGCAAGGGTAGCGCCGTTTGCCATGACAACCGAATTGCCCAGGAGGCAGTCATGAGCCACATGGCAATAAGCCATGAGAAAGTTATCATTCCCGAGCCGGGTGGTTCCTCCGCCGCCCGAGGTTCCCGCATGAATGGTTGCATATTCGCGAACCACGTTCCGGTCGCCAATTTCCAGCAGGGTATCCTCACCCTGGTATTTGAGATCTTGCGGCACCATCCCAACGGAAACGAAAGGGAAAAACCGGCAATCCTTGCCAATCCGGGTGTTTCCGTCGATAACGGCATGGGAGTCGAGAACGGTGCCGTCCCCGATAGTCACCCGGCCGCCGATGACGGAATAGGG
>JAPUIV010000104.1 GCA_027296665.1 Acidobacteriota bacterium
CGGAATATGGCAACACCGTCGCGGAGGTGGTGGCGGAGATCGGGGAAACAGTCCAACGGGCCCGGCAGGCCGGGATCGCGGCAGAACGGATCCTGGTCGATCCCGGCATCGGTTTCGGGAAACGGATCGAGGACAATCTCGCACTCCTGGCGCATCTCTCCCGCTTGGGCGACCTGCGGCGCCCGATTGTGGTCGGGACATCCAGGAAGTCATTCATCGGCCGGATTCTCGAACGTACCGTGCACGACCGCCTGGAAGGGACTCTGGCCACCGAGGTGGTGGCCGTGTGGAATGGGGCCCATATCCTGCGTACCCATGACGTCGCGGCAACGGTTCGCGCCGCCCGGATAACGGACGCCATCCGCAAGGCCGGCGAAAGGCCGGAAAATTCGGTGAGTCGGCCATGATCGAGTCGATACTGGACATCTTCCGCGTGCCGTTCCCGACCTGGATTGATCTGCTCGACATCATGGTCCTGTCGATCCTGATCTACCAGATCCTTCTCTTGATCCGCGGCACCCGGGCGGTGCAATGGGTCGCCGGATTCCTGCTCATCGTTTTCGCCTACTGGCTTTCCGGGCTGACCGAGGAGGTATTGCTGAAAACCGTCCACCGGTTGCTCGGCTCCGTTCTCTTCTATATTCCGTTCGCCGTAATTGTCATCTTCCAGAACACCATCCGCCGCGCCCTGGCCAAATTCGCCCGCAACCCTTTGCTGCGAATCCTCGGCACAAAACAGTATGGCATCCCCCTGATCGACGAGATCAGCCTGGCGGCGACCACCCTGGCGTCGCGGCGAGTGGGCGGTTTGATCATCATCGAACGGGAACAGGGCTTGCGGGAACAGGCGGAAACGGGGATCGAACTGGATTCGAAGGTCTCCTATGATCTGATCATCAATATTTTCACCCCGCACACTCCCCTGCACGACGGGGCGATCATCCTTCGGGAAGACCGGATCGTCGCGGCTTCCTGCTTCCTTCCCCTCACCGCGAATCCGCACCTCTCCAAGGAATTCGGCACCCGGCACCGGGCCGCCCTGGGGATCACCGAGGAGACCGACGCGATCGCCATCGTGATCTCGGAAGAACGGGGTGAAGTGGCCGCCGCGGTCGGCGGGCGGATGACGAAGAAGTTGAATGGCGAACAGTTGCGGGAATTTCTCGTGCGGCATCTCGAGCCCGTCGAGGAGGCCGAACGGAAAGAGAAGACTCTATCCCCTGTGGAGCAGAGCGATGAAATTCGATCTTAGGAAAAACCTGGGCCTGAAACTTCTCTCCCTGTTCGTCGCCATGATCCTCTGGGTTGTTGTGGCCGGCGAAGAGGACATCGTCAAGGATTTCGCTCTTCCCCTCGAATTGACCAACATACCCTCCTCGCTGGAGATATCGGGACCGGTGGTCGATACCGTGCTGGTGCGCTTGCGGGCGCCCGAGGCGATCCTCCGAACCCTGACGGTCGACCGGATGGCCGCCCGCCTCGATCTCAAGAATGCTGCCGCCGGCCGGATCCCCTTCCGTTTGACCACCGACCAGATCCGGATCCCCTCCGGCTCCGAAATCGTGAGGATTCAACCGGAAACCATAGAGCTGAACCTGGAGCCAAAACGGCAGAAGAAAGTCCGCGTGCACCCGGAAGTGGCGGGCGATCCGGCCGAGGGGTTCGAGGTCGCCCATATCTCCGTCCTTCCTCCCACCATCTGGATCGAGGGCCCCGAAAGCGAGCTTCTGGAAACCGAGACCGCCACAACAGGACAGATTCCCCTGCGCGGGGACGAAACCGGGAACCGTTCAGTCTCGGTGAACCCGGTCCCCATGGCCCCGGCCAATAGCCGTGTCCGCGTCCTCGATCCGGCCCCGGTCCTCGTCACCATCGAGATCCGGGAAAAGACCGACCGCGCCAGTTTCAATCAGATCCCGGTCCGGGTTGTCGGGGGGCGGTATCGCACCCAGGTCTCCCCCGCCTTCCTGCAGATCACCCTGGAGGGTCCCATCAGCTTGATACGCCGGATCCTGGCTTCCGACATCCTGGTTGAGGTCTCGGTGGAAAATCTCCTCCCCCGGGACGAGGATTACCGGGTGGAACCGCAGGTGGTCTTCCCCAAGCTTTCTCCGGACGAGGCGCGGCGCCTTTCGGTAACCGGAATTTCGCAGACGTTCGTGAATATCAAAGTGTACGATCAGAGGAGCGAATCGTGACCCGGCATCCTTTCCGATCGGCCCCCCCCCGCAAACTCTTCGGTACCGACGGGATCCGCGGCAAGGCGGGGAGGTATCCCCTCGATTCAGACACCGTGGAAAAACTCGGCGGCGTGGTCGTCGGGATCCTGAAAAGCGGCGCCGGGCCGCTCCGGATCCTCATCGGCCGGGACACCCGGGAATCCGGCAAGGATCTGGAAGCCGCCCTGTGCGACGGGATCTTCCGGGCCGGTGGATGCCCGGTGCGGGGGGGAATTCTCCCCACACCCGCCATCGCCTACCTGACGGCTGCGGGATCATTCCAGGCCGGCATCATGATATCGGCCTCCCACAACTCCTATGAGGACAACGGTATCAAGATCTTTTCCCGGGAGGGCTACAAGCTGGAAGATCGCCTGGAGGCCGAGATCGAGGCAGGGATCCTCCTGGAACGGCAGGTAACACCGGGACATCAGGAGCTACAGGGACAATCCGCCGGGGAGGAGATGCGGCAACGCTACCTCTCCTTCCTCCTGAAGATCGCTCCAAAACAAGTCGACTACAAGAAGATCCGGATCGCCATCGACTGCGCCAACGGAGCGGCCAGCCGGATCGCTCCGCTTCTATTTTCTTCGCTCGGCATGGAGATCCATTCCATCTCCACCCAGCCGTCCGGCCGCAACATCAACGAGGAATGCGGTTCCGTCCATCCGGACAAGGTGCAACGGTTGACACGGAAAGTCGGGGCCGACCTGGGTGTCGCCCTGGACGGAGACGCCGATCGCGCCATCTTCGCTGCCCCCACGGGGGAGATCCTGGACGGCGACCATGTTCTTTTCCTCACCGCCCTGAGCTGGAAGCGGCGAAATCTTCTCAAGGGGAACGCGATCGTCTCGACCGTGATGGCAAACCAATGGCTGGAAAACTCGCTCGCCCGGGAAGGGATCGAGATCCATCGGACCGACGTCGGGGACCGTAACGTCTTGACCAGGATGCGTGACCTGGGGTGCAACCTCGGGGGAGAACCCTCCGGGCACATCATCTTTCACGATCACAGTTCCACAGGCGACGGCCTGCTCACCACCCTCATGTTCCTCGAAGCGGTTCACGACCTGGGAATCGACCTGGCCGATTGGACCCGATCGGTCCGGAAATATCCGCAGCGACTGGTCAATATCGACGTGACCTGCCAACCCTCCCTCCGGGAGCACCCGGAGATCGGACCGGCGATCGGGGCGGCCGAGGAACGCCTATCCGGTTCCGGCAGGATCCTGGTCCGGTATTCCGGCACGGAACCGAAGGTGAGAATCATGGTCGAGGCGGAGAGCAGCGATCTGCTGGAGAAAATCATCAACCAGATCTCTCCGCTTCTCCGCAAACATCTATCCATCAGCAACGACCCGGCGCCGAAACGCCGGGATGATCCCCCCAAGGAGGCGCGATGATCCGTCTGGCCATTGTTCTGGACCCCTTTGCCCTGCTCAGGGAAAGCCGCCGCGGAAAGGAACCCGATCCGGTCGCCTGCACCCACCTGGCCGCCCTGGCCGGGGCCGATCAAATCACCATCCACCTGCGGTCGGATCGAAGACACATCCAGGATCGGGATCTGGAGCTTCTTCGACAGACGGCTCCGATCCCCCTGAATCTGCGAATCTCCACACATTCAGACATGGTCACCATCGCCTGTGAAAAGAAACCGGATCTGACCACTCTGGTTCCCGAGCGCCAGGAAGAGGTTGCCGTGGGGTCCGGCCTGGACGCAGTTCTTCACCAGGATTCGATCCGGCGAGCCACCTTGGGCTTGGCGGAGTCCGGCCTTGCCGTGAACCTCCTCGTGGAACCGGAGATCGAACAACTCAAAGCGGCGACCCGGGCCGGGTGCGGGGGAGTGGAGATCTATACCGGAAGGTTCGGCCGCGCGCTCGACGCGCGGACCCGGGAAAATGAGCTGTCACGGATCGGGGAAGCCGCCCGGGCGGGACGCGTTCTGGAACTTCGCGTGACGGCGGGTGGAGGGCTGAGTTTCGAGGATGCCGCCGCCGTGGCAAGAATCGAGGAGATCGAGACCATTCATGTCGGCCACTCCCTGGCCGCCCGGGCAGCCCTGGTGGGCCTGGACCGAGCGATTCGTGATCTGAAGAATCTCATGGAGGCGGCGCGCCGGAGGAATTCTTGAAATCCAGAATCCTGAATCGACTGTCGCTGATACTGCTCCTGGGCCTGGTGGCATTCCAGCCGTCGCCATCCACCGCACAATACACCGCCCTGGAGGCCCGAAACCATTCCTTCGAACTCCTGAATGAGGGAATGAAGCTGTACAAGAGCGGCAGGTACCGCGAGGCCATTCACCGGCTTCGTGAAGCCGCAGCCATCTCCATGAACAGCTTCATGGCCCACTATTACCTCGGCCTCACCTATAACGCCTTGCACCGTTACGAAGAGGCGATCCCCCCCCTGCAGCTCAGCCTCGAGCTGGAACCGGGACACATCCAGGCCCATATCGCCCTTGGCAACAACTTTCTGAAACAGGGCGACATCTCCGAGGCGCGGGCGGAATTCCTACGCACCCTGGAGATCCAGGAAGATTACGCGCCGGCACTCGAAGGTCTCGGCCGCCTGCACGAGGCGATCGGCGATGATGATCTCGCCATCGACTATTACGAACGCGCCCTCAAGATCAACGCCGCCTATCCCGATAGCTATACCAGCCTCGGCGACCTATATCTCCGGCTGGGAGTCATGGACAAGGGGGTAAATCTTTTCCTCGAGGCGATCCGCATCCGCCCCGAATTCGCCCCCGCCTACCACCGCCTCGCCAGCACCTATTTTCTCCAGAACCGCTACCAGCTCGCCATCGCCGCCATCCGCAAGGCGGAAGAGCTCAAACCGAACCAGGTTCTCTACCCCACCCTTCTGGGCAAGATTTACCTGAACCAGGACTGCCCCCACCGGGCCATGGAAAAACTCGATCGCGCCATCGATCTGGATCCCGACTACCCCGAACCGTTCCGTGTACTGGCCGCCTGGCACCGCCGGCAATTCGATCTGGAGAAAGCGGTAGAGGCGATGGAACGGGCCCTGGAAGGAAACATCCGGGACCCCGAACTTCTCGAGCAAATCCGCATGGAGAAGCGCCAATACGAGACCGAATTCGCCGAACTGCGATCCCTGGAAACGGCCATCCAGTCCGATCCCGAAGAGGCTGCCCATCCGCTGTCCCTGGCAAAATTCTCCGCCGGCATCGGGGCGATCCAGCAGGCAATCTCCTTTCAGAAGAAGGCCATGGATCTCATGGGCGACTCGGAAATGGTTCAGATCGACCTTGCCTACTTCCTGACCCTGGCGGGGCGGTTTGAAGAGGCGTTGGCGATCCTCGATCCTCTTGCACGGAACCGGCCTCTGGATCCGATCCTCCTCCTGAACCTGGGGATCGCCCGGTCGGGCACCGGAAACTACGAAACCGCGGAAAGGGTCCTGAGGAACGCCGCGAAACTGCAGCCCGATCTCGCCGAGACGCATCTCGTCCTGGGGAACGTGCGTATCCACAGAGGGGATCGGAACGGGGCGACGGAAAGTTTTCGGGAATACCTCAGACTCGAACCCGATGGGAAAGAAACCTTCCGGATCCGGGAGATCCTGCGGCGCCTGGGCGGAGAAGAACGGACCGTCACTGGAAAAGCGGACAGACCGGAGGTCAGATGAGGAGCCTGGCGCGGGGAATATTGCCCCTGGCGATCCTGGTGATGGCGGTGTCGCCCGCCTCCCCGCCCGCCGCCCAGGAAGTGCAGAAGCGCAAGGGGATGGAGATCCGGATCACCGAACCGACCGACGGAGAATTTCGTTACGGAAAATCGGAGATTGCCGCCGAAGTGATCGCCCAGGATCCGGAAAAGATCGAACGGGTGGAATTTTTCGCCGATAACGTTCTGATCTTCATCGATCAGGAACCGCCCTACAGGTGCATTTTTGATTTCGGCCAGGAACCGAAGAGCTGGATCCTGAAAGCGGTTGCGCATCATAAAACCGGGGTCACCGTGACCGATACCGTGATCACGCGCCGGGTCGCCATCAATTACCGAGTGGAAGTCGATCGCATCCTGCTCAGCGCGGTGGTGACCCGGAAGGATCATCCGGAAAAGGGGCTACCGGACTTTTCCAGGGAGGATTTCGTGCTCCTCGAAGACGGGATCCCCCAGCAGGTCCTGGAGTTCTCGCAGGAACGCCGGCCTCTGACCCTGGCCCTCCTGATCGACACCAGCGGGAGCATGATCCCAGCCATGAAGATGGTCCACGACGCCGCAACCACCTGCGTCGAATCGCTTCGCGATGAGGACCAGGTGGCGGTCATCGACTTCGACTCCAATGTTTTCCTGCTGAGCGGATTCACAACCGATCGGGCGATCTCCAAGAGTTCAATCCAGAGCACATTCGCCGATGGCGGCACCGCCCTGTATGACGCCCTGAACGCTTCCTACCGGCTTCTTGCCGATATCTCCGGCCCCAATGCAATCATCCTGCTGTCGGACGGAGAGGACACCGACAGCCGGCTCACCCTGGACCGGGTGATCGAACACGCCAAGACCTCCGACACCATCGTTTACTCGATCGGCCTCGGAACCGGAATGCTCGACGTCGGACTGCGGGGAACCTTGAAGGAACTGTCCGAGGCGACCGGCGGGCGAGCCTTCTTCCCCGACAACCTGAACGAACTGGAGAATGTCTACCGGCGCATTGCGAATGAATTGACCAACAACCGGTACCAGCTGGCCTATTCTCCCAGAAATACCGATTGGAACGGTGACTGGAGGAAGGTCTCCCTGGCGATTCGAATAAAGGGGTTCCGGGTGAGAACCAGGAGGGGGTACTATGCGGTCCGGTAATACCCCCGTACGGCATCGACGGGGATCGATCCGGATCCGGATTGCCGTTATCATCATGGCCGCTGCGCTCGGGACTTCCGGAGAGGCCGACGGGACGGTAACGGGGCGGTTGAAAGGAACGATCCGGGACGGGTCGGGTAAAAACCTGGCGGGAATACCGGTCCGGCTATTCGCGCTGGGCGGGAACAAGAAGATCATCTTCGTCACCCATTCCGACACCCAGGGCGGATACCGATTCGAATCGTTGAATGCCGGGACCTACCAGATGGAAGTCGGAGGGGAATCGTTCGAACCCCAGAGGAAGGAATCGATCATTGTCCACCCCCCTTTTCGGAACGTGATCGATTTTTCCATGTTGCCACTCCCCCTCCCCGGCGGCGGAAAAAGGATCGCGCGGCCAGCCGCCGCCGATCCCCCCGGGCCCACCCGGACCGGAAATGAAACGGGCCGGCAGGTAGGCGGACAGTTGCGGGACAGGCACGGAAATGGAATTGCCGACGCGCGGGTCTACCTCCGGGGTTCCTTCCGGGTCTACCGGACCATCACCGCGCCGGATGGAACTTTTCTTGTGGAAAAGGTTCCTCCCGGCCCTCATCGGCTCGAGGTGCATTCCCCCGGCTACCTGTCGATGTTCCTCCCGTCGATCGAGGTCGACGGAAAGATCGACATGGAATTTCAACTCACCATGATCCCCTATCCCCTCGACTTCAAGGAGAAGATCGAGGACCTGCTGCCACCGGAAATTCCTCTCCCCCACTCGCGCTGACCCGGGCGGGCCGGGCCTTCATATCTCGACCTGGAGAAGATCTTCCGCCAGAATGATCTCTCCTGAATAGCTTTCCCGGCATTCCGCCATCCGATCAATCTGTTCACAGGAAGGATAAAAATGAGTCAGCATGATCCGCCTGACCCCCGCCTTCTCCCCCACCTCGCCGGCAAGACGGGGGGTCATGTGGCCCTGGATCTTTTCCGCGTTCGGGGTCGAGGCCTCGATCAGGAGCAGATCGGCGCCGCGGGCCAGATCGATGAGGGAGGCGCAGTAATCGGTATCTCCGGAGTAGACAAAAACCCTGGCCGTGGGGGATTCCACCCGGTAGGCAAGGCTGGAGGGGATATGATCCACAGCTCCGGCCCGAACCCGGAACCGGCCGATCTGGATCTCCTCCCGGTCCATCGCGTGGCAGAGCAGGCCGTAGGCAGATGGCTGGATCCATTTGCCGTATAAGGCCTGGACCTTCCCGAAAAAATCGAAGAAAGCTTCCGAACCGTACAGATGAAGATCCCTGGTTCGCGGCGACTGGAAGTTATTGTTCTGGAAAAGGAGATGGATTATCTCCAGGTGATGATCGACATGAGCATGAGTGAAGAAGATCCGGTCAATCCGATTCCAACCGACACCCGTTTCCAGGAGCCGGTGTAAGGTTCCCAGGCCGGTATCGAAGACCCAGTTCTCCTGCCCGGCATGAAGGAGATACCCCGCTGAACCCCTGGCCAACGAGGGCGAGGAGGTTCCGGAGCCGAGGACGGTCAGTTTCATGGTATCGCCTCCTCTCAATGGAAAAAAAGCCGCGGGATCTCTCCCGCGGCTTCACCCCCCAATACTCTGTAAAAAAGGAACGGATTACCCGACCACTTCTCCTTACCAATTCTCCTTCCCGGAGGTCCTGTCCAACTTGCGGTCAACCCGTCCGCGGAGAGGAGCCGTGGTCCGGATCGGCCTTCTAAATTCTTAAATACGGTCATTTTCAGGCATGTCAAGGGGGAATCGAACGGGTGGGAAGATATAATAATGTGTTGATCCAGGCAATATTTTTGAAACCGAAAGGGACGTTGGATCGTGTACGACTATGATCGCGGCAAACGGAGCCGCTCTGGAACCTCGAGGACCCAATTCGTGAATTCGATCGAACCGATTTCCGGAGTACTTCCCGGAGGGGCGAAACCAGCCGCGATCTCTTCCGACGAACCGTTGATGGAGGCCGTCAGTAAAGGTGATGAAAGGGCTTTCGAGATTATCATGAATCGGTACAAGAACCCCATAACCAATTATATCCACCGGATCATCCGGGAGAGGGAGCGGGCCCGGGACCTGGCGCAGGAGACCTTCCTGAAGGTCTTCCGTTTCGCCCCCCGTTACCGCCCGGGGGCCTCCTTCTCCACCTGGTTGTACCGGATTGCCACAAATGTCAGCATCGAGGAACTCCGGAGAAAAAAACGCAGATCGACGAGGTTCATCGAGTTCGGCCGAGCCGAATCCCAGGAACTTGCGATGTCGAACGCCCCAGAGACCGGGCCCGGACCCGGGAAGCGGCTCCTTCGCGAGGAGATCGGGGCAAAGGTGAGGACCGCCTTGCATTCCCTTCCGCAAAAATACCGGTTTCCCGTGGTTCTTCGCGACATCCAGGGCCTTTCCTACCAGGAGGTCGCCCAGGTGACCCGCCTGCCGCTCAACACCGTCAAGACCAGATTGAACCGGGGCCGGCTGTTGTTGAAAGAGAAGCTTCGCCCGTTCATGGAAGAGATCGCCTAGATTTCCTGGAGAGGAATCATGAAACCGAAAAATATCCACAAATACTACTCGGATTTTCTCGAGGGGAACCTGGAGAAGCCGGAGCGGGAAAGGTTTCTGGAAATCCTTCGCCTCGACCCGGAACGGCAGGCTGATTACGCCCTTTTCGTGAAGAGTCAGGATCTTCTGGCGAATTTACCGCAGGAAGAGGCCGGGCCCGAATTCGAACGCCAGGTCCTCTCCCGGCTCCACCGGAGTCAGGAAAAACCGGAGAGATCCTGGCCCGTTTTCCTCCTCCAATGGAAATCGATCCCGGTCGCGGCGGCTCTCCTCCTGCTGTTGATCTCCCCCCTTCTGTTCAACCGCGGGAGCCAGGATACCCCGCTTTCCTCGCCCATCGTCGACGCGGGACTCGGCCTGCAACGAGGGGCGCCGTCGCAATATTTCCGGAATCTACCGCCCAGCTTGAAAGATCCGATCTTCACCGACCGGCTCACGGAGATCACATCGTTGATTCAGGAGATCGACAGACTGAATTTCCGCTACCGGCAAGGCCCGAAAGAGATCTACCTCGGGCAGGCCAAGGGACAGGAGTTCGTTTTCCGGCCGCAGGAATTTTACCGCAAGGCACTGCAGAATGCAGCCCGGCAGGAATCGTCCGATTCCTCCCTACGCCGTGCTTACTAATCCCTATAAGGGAGAGGAGAAAGACCGATGAGACAGACAAAA
>JAPUIV010000105.1 GCA_027296665.1 Acidobacteriota bacterium
TTCCGATCCGGACCGCGAGGGCGATCAATACCCGCCCCTGGATAGTTTTTATGGGAATGAGATCCTTGGCGGTGGTGAGGGAAATATATTCCGGATGGGCCAGCTTCTCCGACTTCATCATCTTGCCGATCTCCTCCTCGATCCGGGCGCCGTTGCGCTCCCCTTCCTCTATCCGTTTTTCCGCCTGCACCAGGGCGCGGTGAAGAACGGTCGCCGCCTGGCGCTCAGTCTCTGATAGATGTTGATTCCGGGAGCTGATTGCCACCCCATCGGGATCCCTGACGATCGGGACGGCCACAAGTTCCGTCGGGATGTTCAGGTCGCGTATCAACCTGCGAAGGACCACCGTTTGCTGGGCATCCTTCAGGCCGAAGACGGCGAAATCGGGGCGGACGATGTTGAGGAGTTTGGTAACCACGGTGGCGACACCGCGGAAATGTCCCGGGCGGTTCACGCCGCAGAGCCGTTCCGTAACCTTGCCGACCTCGACGGCGGTGGAAAAATTTTCAGGATAGATCTCCGCCGCCTCCGGATGAAACACCAGGTCGACACCCGCGCTCCGGCATTTTTCCACGTCCTCCGTCATCGATCGCGGGTAGAGTTCAAAATCCTCTCCCGGACCGAATTGAAGGGGGTTGACGAATACCGAAACGACCACGCGATCGGCAATCTCCCGGCCCTTCCGGATCAGACTCAGGTGCCCGTCGTGCAAAGCCCCCATGGTGGTGACCAGGGCGAGCCGTTCGCCTGACGCGCTGAAGCGCCGGCACAATTCCCTGCATCGGGAAACCCGTCTAACTATCTCCATCTTCCGCCTCGAGTTCCTCCGGCATTTCGAGATCGATCGGTTCGGACACCGAGTAGGTCTCCCTCGCGGAGGGAAAGGTTCCCCCTTCTACCTCGGAGAGGAATCTTCCGACCGCAGCCTGAATCTCCGCCCGCAGATCGGCGAAGCGGCGAACGAACCGGGGAGGGCGATCGCCGTCCATCCCGAGCAGATCATTCGTCACCAGGACCTGGCCGTCGCAGCCGACTCCCGCTCCGATGCCAATCGTGGGAATTCGAAGCCGGCGGGTAATGACGGAGGCCAGCGTTCCCGGAATCCCCTCCAACACTATCGCGAAAGCTCCAGCCTCCTCAACCGCCTGGGCATCCTCCAGGAGGCGGCGGGCCTGATTGCGGGACCGGCCCTGCACCCGGTACCCTCCCAGCCGATGAATCGATTGGGGTGTAAGCCCGACGTGCCCCATGACCGGGATCTCCGCCGCGACCAGGGCCTGAATGGCGTTCTTCCTCTGGACCCCGCCTTCCAATTTGACGGCCTGGGCTCCCCCTTCCTTGAGGAAACGCCCGGCATTCCGGACGGTTTCCTCGATCGACAGGTGGAAGGAGAGGAAGGGAAGATCGGCAACCAGGAGGGCGCGATCGGTTCCCCGGGATACCGCCCGGGTATGGTGGAGCATTTCCTCCATGGTGACCGGCAAGGAATTATCGTAACCGAGAACCACCGTTGCCAGGGAATCCCCTACCAGGAGGATATCGATGCCGGTCTGGTCGAGAAGGGATGCCATCTGGAAATCGTAGGCGGTCAGCATCGTGATCTTCCGGCCTCGATTCTTCCGATCCAGGATGGCAGGAACCGTGATCTTGCCGTTCGAGGGACTGCCCATGCGCATGCCTCCTTTCTCCCCACCGATGTTGGGGGAAACCTTGCGACTTCATTTGCCGCCCCTCTGAAATAGCCGGCCTCCTCCCCGTCCGGGGAGAAGGGACCGGATGGGCCGTCTCGGTCCCGGCGGGGATCCAAGCGGCGCGTAGAACTGCACCCCCTTTTCCATCTTTTCGATCTGGTCAACAATCTCTTGCAGATCCTCTTCCCGCTCCACGAAATCAATCCGGGAGGTATCGATGACCAGCAGGGGGGACGAAGGATAATGGTAAAAGAAATAGTTATAGGCCTTGTTCATCTCGGTGATATAGGTTTCGGCCAGTTCCCCTTCATAGGTTCGACGGCGTTTGCGGATTCTTCCCAGGAGAACCGAATCGGATGCCTGCAGGTACACGGTCAGGTCGGGCTGCGGGATATCGGGGGCCAGCAGCGCGTACAGTTTCTCGTAAATATTGAGCTCTTCGTCGGTGAGGTTCAGGTGGGCGAAGATCCGGTCCTTGGCGAAGATGTAATCGGTTATCACCTTTTCCCGAAACAGTTCCCCCTGGGCCAGGTCCCGCTGTTGCCGGTACCGGCTCAGCAGGAAGAAGAGCTGGGTCTGGAAGGCAGCGCCTTTCTTCTCGGCATAAAATCGATCGAGAAAGGGATTCTCCACCGATTCCAGCACGGATCGCGCCCCGAACCGGGAGGCCAGTCGATCGACAAGACTCGTCTTGCCGACACCGATTGGCCCTTCAACGGCAATAAACCGGAATTTCATAGGAAGGATCATCTTATTCCAAGCAAACCGGGAGGATCAACCCTTCGCCGGACTTCATCTCCCACCCGGATACAGACCCCATCCCCCGCTCCCGGTCTGGATTCCAGTTCCTCCAGGAGTTGCCGGATCGTCTTCCCGAGAAGCGGGTGGCGGGTGGCAGGCGAAATCTCGGCCAGGGGAACCAGAACGAACCGGCGGCGGTGCATTCCGGGGTGCGGCAGGGTCAGTCGCTTCGAGGCACAGATCAACCCCCCGTACAGCAGGAGGTCGAGATCGATGACCCGCGGCCCCCGGCGAATCGCCCGCCTCCGACCCATTCCCGCCTCGATCCCCAGGCAGGCCGAAAGGAGGTCTCCGGCGGCGAGATCGGTGCGCACGGCGGCTACCTGGTTGAGAAACTCCGGCTGTGCCTGGAAACCGACCGGAGCGGTGTTATACCGTGAGGAGAGGGTGATGACACGCACCCCCACCGCCTCCATCTCCAGAAGAGCATGATCCAGGTTCGCGGCCCGATTCCCCAGATTGGAACCGAGGCCCAGATAGGCTTCAGGCATCCCGACACCAGCCTCTCTTCCCCCGGCGGGCAACCCAGGCGGCAGGGATGGAGAGTCCAGGGGGCAGTGAGATCTTGACGGATCATAGCATATTTGTTAGCTTTCCATGTTTGTACCGGACGTCAACCTGGCGTTTCTCGAGACGGTTGAAAATACCGGAAATGGAGAAGACCCGCTCATGAAAGGCCGTACGAAAAAAAAACCTTCCCGAAAAGCTCCAGCCAGTAGTGAGGAAAAAGAACGATCCAGGATGATTCGCGAATATGAAAAGGGATTAAAACTCTTTTTCAAGAAAAATTTCCAGGATGCAAGGGACCAGTTTCAGGTTGTAAAGAAAGAATCTCCAGAGGGTTCGCCCATTTCCCTGCGGGCCGGCCTGTTCGCCAAAACCTGCGAATCCCGGATTGCCCAGGCTTCCTTCTCACCGAAGAAGGTGGATGATCTCTATTTTCTGGCGGTGATCCAGACCAACAACGGCCATACCGAAGAGGCAATCTCTTTGCTGAACAAGGCGCAGGGACAGACCCCGAAAGACGATAGACTCGCCTACCTGCAGGCCGTGAATCACTTCAGGATGGGATCGCGGGAACAGGCCATGGGATTTCTCCAGGAATCGATCGGCCTGAAGGAGATCAACCGGACCCTGGCGAAAAACGACCCGGAATTCGAAGAAATCCGGGAGGACGATGATTTCCTCGCCACCGTCGCCTGGGAGAAATGAATATCCCGCCCTTGAATTGACCCTGATGGTGAAACCCGCACACTCCCAACGACGACGGACAACCTACGGGCTGATCCTGGCGGCCGGATTGGGGAAACGAATGTTTTCCCAAACCGTGAAACTCCTTCACCCCCTATGCGGGCGGCCGATGATTCTATACCCCCTGGATGCCATCAGCGGTCTTCCCGTCAAAAAGATCTTCCTGGTGGTGGGCAACCAGCAAAGGGAGATCCGGGAAACCGTGAACCGGTTCCGTAAAAAGGTGGAGTTCGTGTCGCAAAGGCGCCAACTCGGCACTGGCCACGCGGTTCTTCAGGTACGAAAACATCTGGAGGGACGGCGGGGCGATCTCCTGATCATGAACGGCGATCTCCCCACCCTCACCACCGCCACCCTCCAAAATTTTCTCGACTTTCACCGGCGCCTCGGGGCGGTCGCTTCCATACTCTCGACCCAGGCGGAAGATCCGACCGGATACGGACGAATCATTCGGAACTATTCCGGAGATGTCGCCCGGATCGTGGAGGAGTCGGATGCCACGTCGGAAGAGGCCCGGACCCTCGAGATCAACAGCGGCACCTATCTGATCGACATCGCCTTCCTCTTCCAGGCCTTGAAGAAGATTTCCACCAGGAACCGACAGGGGGAGTACTATCTCACCGACCTGGTGGGTATTCTCCGGAGGGAAGGCAAGCGGGTGGCCGCCTACCGGCACCCGGACAGCAGCGAAATACTTGGCGTCAATCACCGAGCCGATCTCGCCCTGGCCCTCCGTGTCCTCAGGCGGCGGAAGTGCAGGGCCCTGATGCTAGATGGGGTGACCCTTCTCGACCCGGACAACACCTACATCGACCATGATGTCGAAGTGGGTACCGACACCGTGATCTACCCTGGAACCCATCTGGAGGGAAA
>JAPUIV010000106.1 GCA_027296665.1 Acidobacteriota bacterium
AGATGGTGATGCCGGGAGACAACGTGACGATCCAGGTGGAGTTGATCACGCCGATCGCCATGGAGAAGGGATTGCGGTTCGCGATCCGGGAGGGTGGCCGCACGGTCGGCGCCGGGACCGTCGCGGACATCGTGGAGTGAAAGGATCGCGGGGACCAATAATCGATGCGCGAAAACATCATCCTGGCGTGCACAGATTGCAAGAGAAAAAACTATACCGGGACCAAGAACCGGAAGACGACCACAGGGAAGCTGGAGTTCAAGAAGTACTGCTCATCCTGTCGTTCCCATACGGTGCATAGGGAATTGAAATAGTCCGGCCCGAGGTTTGCCCGTTCAGGCCAGTAGCTCGAACGGCTAGAGCACCGGACTCCAAATCCGGGGGTTGGGGGTTCGAATCCCTCCTGGCCTGCCAGATCCTTCCCTCCCGCCGCCTCGGCGGGAAGGTTCGGGAGTGAGATAGAAACGACGTTGAAAAAAGCCTTCCAGTTTGTGAACGAAGTGAAGGCGGAACTCAAAAGAACTTCCTGGCCCAGCTGGTTGGAGGTCCGTGGAACCACAATCGTTGTGATCATCACGGTTTTTATCTTTTCGATCTACTTTTATGTGGTGGATCTTGGATTGAACTGGTTTCTTTTGCATCTCTTGAGGTTTTTTGGAGCGGAGTGAAGACAATCGTGGCAAAGGAATGGTACGTCGTACATACCTACTCTGGATATGAGGGGAAGGTGCGGGAAAATCTGCGGCAGCGGGTTGAGATTCTCGGACTGGAGGACCAGATCGGAGAAGTCCTGATTCCCACCGAGGATGTGGTCGAAATGCGCGAGGGTAAACGGATCGTCACGAAGAAGAAATTTTTCCCCGGTTACATCCTGGTCAACATGGAGATGTCCGAGAAGGCATGGAACGCCGTTCGCTCTACCCCGAAGGTCACCAGTTTCGTCGGAATGGGCACCCAGCCGACTCCCCTGAGCCAGGAGGAGGTCGATCGGGTCATCAACCAGGTCTCGATCGCCGCGGAAAAACCGAAACCGAAGTTCCAGTTCCAGAAGGGAGACCCGGTCCGGATCATTGACGGCCCCTTCACCAATTTCAGCGGCCAGGTGGATGACGTCAATCTGGACCGGTCCACCTTGAAGGTGATGGTGAGCATCTTCGGCAGGCCCACACCCGTTGAGCTCGATTTTCTCCAGGTGGAAAAAGGGACATAGGAGCGGCGGTACTCGAACCCGGTGGGGGTCCGCTCAGGAGGAGGCCCGATGGCGAAAAAGGTAAAGGCCATGGTCAAGCTGCACATTCCGGCAGGGAAGGCGACTCCCGCCCCGCCGGTGGGTCCCGCCTTGGGCCAGCATGGACTGAACATCATGGAATTTTGCAAGGCATTCAATAGCCGAACGCAAAAACAGGCGGGACTGATCATCCCGGTTGTCCTCACCGTCTACCAGGATCGATCCTACAGTTTTATTACGAAAACCCCGCCGGCCTCGATCCTCCTGAAACGGGCCGCCGGCCTCGCCAAGGGTTCGGGAATTCCGAATCGGGAAAAGGTGGGCAAGGTGACTCGGAAGCAGGTCGAGGAGATCGCCCAGACCAAAATGCCGGATCTCAACGCGGAAACTCTTGGCGCCGCCGTCAACACCATTCTCGGATCGGCCCGCAGCATGGGTATCGAGGTGGAGGAGTAGATCAACGCATGGCGAAACGGGGAAAAAAATACCAGAAAGCTGCCGGTCTTGTGGAAGACCGCACCTACCGCCTCGAAGAGGCGATCGAGTTGGTCAAAAAGGCAGCGTTTGCCGGGTTTGACGAGTCGATCGAAATGGCTTTCCTACTCGGAGTCGACCCCCGGCAGGCCGATCAGTTGGTGCGGGGGACGGTGGTCCTGCCGCACGGAACCGGGAAGACCAAACGAGTTCTGACCTTCGCCACCGGGGAGAAAATGCAGGAAGCGGAAAAGGCAGGGTCCGATTGGGTCGGGGGCGCCGACCTGGTTGAGAAGATCAAGAACGGATGGCTGGAGTTCGATGCCGTCGTTGCAACACCTGACATGATGCGGGAAGTCGGGAAGCTGGGCCGCATCCTGGGACCCAAGGGGCTGATGCCCAACCCGAAGATAGGCACCGTAACCTTCGAGGTGGGGCAGGCGATCGGGGAGATCAAGGCGGGACGGGTGGAGTACCGCGTTGACAAGACCTCCATCATTCATGGCTTGATCGGAAAGAAATCTTTCGAAACTTCGAAACTTCTGGAGAACGCGGGGGTGCTCTCGAGCGCGATACTCCGGGCCCGGCCCTCGGCGGCGAAAGGCAAATACCTCCGTTCCGTGACAATCGGTTCCACCATGGGCCCCCCGGTGCGGCTGGAAACGACCGCCCTGGAGGCGATGGCGTGAGATTCCCCGCGGCAAGGGCAGGAGGCAGATCTTGAATCGGGAGGAGAAACGCACCCTGGCCGTGCGGTTACAGGAGAGTCTTCAGGGGGCATCCTATGCCGTTCTGGTCGACTTCTCCGGCTTGAAGGTGCCACAGTCAACCGAGTTGCGCAGCAAGGTCCGGGCGGAAAAGGCACGGTTCGAGGTGGTGAAGAACCGCATCGTCCTTCATGCCAGCGGCAATGACATTATCAAGAATCTTTCGGAACTGTTCCGGGGGCCGACTGCCATTCTTTCCGGGAGCGGCGATCCCGTAGGCCTGGTTCGAATCCTCCGGGATTTTTCCAAAGAGAATCCGGCTTTGAATTTCAAGGGGGGATGGGTGGACGGGCAACTCCTTTCACCCGAAGGGTTGGTGCAACTGGCCGGGCTCCCCTCCCGGCAGGAACTGATCTCGCGATTCGCAGGTACCCTGGTTGGTCCCATAGGAAGGCTCTGCATGGCGATCCAATCGCCTCTGCGGAATTTTATTTTGGATTTGAAGGAGATCGCCCGAAAGAAGTCCTGACCTATTATTGGTTGGAGTGAAGATGGATTGTCCGGGCGGGAATGGGTAAAAGGGAGGAATCCAATGGCAGGCATCACGAAGGAAGACGTCAAGAAATACATTCGCGAGACTCCGATGCTGGAATTGGCGGAACTCGTGAAGGAGATCGAGGATGAGTTCGGTGTCAGCCCGATGGCAGCGATGCCGGCGGTAGCGGCGGCCGGGGAAGAGGGCGCAAAGGAAGAGGAAAAAGACTCTTTCGACGTGGTTCTCACCGGCATAGGGGCTAAAAAGATTAACGTGATCAAGGTGGTTCGCCAAGTCACCAGCCTCGGACTCAAGGAGGCCAAGGATGTCGTGGACAGCGCTCCGAAGACCGTGAAGGAAGGCGCAACCAAGGCCGAGGCGGCTGAGATGAAAAAGAAGTTCGAAGCGGTCGGAGCCACCGTCGAGATCAAATAATTGCCAGAGGCCCAATCAAAAAGAATCGGGATTTTCAAACATCCCCATTGAGGGGAAGGTGAGGTCGGAGAATGGCACAACCGGCGAACGGTTCAGGCAGGAAACGGATTGATTTTTCGAAGATCAATACTACGATTCCAATCCCCAACCTGATCGAGGTTCAGAAGAGATCTTACGAAAGATTCCTGCAAATGTTCACCGCACCCGCCGATCGGGAAGAGATCGGGCTTCAAGGCGTTTTCCGCTCTGTTTTCCCCATTTCGGATTTCCGCAATACCTGTTCGCTTGAGTTCGTTGATTATTCGATCGGCAACTGGCAGTGCAAATGCGGGAACCTGGAGGGACTGGAGAAGCTTCGTTGCGTTTGTAAACGATGCAAGAGAAAGTTTATCAATCCCGTCCCCAAAAGACGCACGGTCCCTTGTCCTGACTGCGGCACCGTTCTTGAGAACGAGTGCGTGGTTTGTGAAAACTGCGGCGATCCCGTTTCGCTGAAGTTGAAATACGATGTGGACGAGAGCCAGGAAAGGGGAATGACCTACACAGTTCCCCTGAAAGTGAGGATTCGCCTGGTCGTGTACGACAAGGACACGGAAGGAACGGAACAAAGGATCCGCGACATCAAGGAACAGGAAGTTTACTTCGGGGAGATCCCTCTTCTCACCCAGGGCGGGACCTTCATTATTAATGGCACGGAACGGGTCATCGTTAGCCAGTTACACCGTTCCCCCGGGGTGTTCTTTCAGTCCGACAAGGGGGCTGCCGTCTTCATGGCGAAGATCATCCCCTACCGGGGTGCCTGGGTCGAACTCGAATATGATTCCAAAAATTTTCTCTACGTGCGGATCGATCGAAAGCGAAAATTTTACGGAACCGTCTTCCTTCGGGCCCTGGGACTGGAATCGGACGAGGAAATTCTCCGAAAATTCTATCAAACCGAAAAGATCCGGGTTGATGGAAAGAAGATTTTCTGGAAACTTTCCACCGGCATCATCGGACACAAGGTGCAAGCGGAACTGACCGCTAAAAAGGGGAAAGAAGTCATTCTGGCCAAGGGGAAGAAGGTACGGAAACACACATATGCACTGCTCGCCAAGGCTAAAATCAAGGAGGTTCAGGTAGACGCCGCGGAACTGGAGACCGCCTGCCCCATTGCGGACGTGGTTGATCCTTCAACCGGTGAGGTCCTGCTCGAGGCGAACACTCCCATTACCGACGAGGCTCTTGAGGAGATTGCGGGCCGGAAGATCAGGAGTCTTGAAATCTTTTTTCCCGAGAATGACGATATCGGAAATATTCTCAGCGAAACTTTACGCAAGGATCCGGTGAAAACGGTGGAGGAGTCGCTCATCGAAATCTACCGGCGCCTCCGCCCGGGAGACCCGCCCACCCTGGAGGGGTCCCGAACGCTGTTCAACGGCCTGTTCAAGGATGCCAATCGTTATGATTTTTCCCGGGTCGGCCGCCTCAAGTTCAATACCAAGCTTGAAACCAATGTTCCCCTCACCGAACGCCTTCTCCGGCCTGAAGACTTTTATCTGGTACTTTCCTACCTGTTGAAACTCCGCAAGAACCTGGGCACGCTGGACGATATTGACCATCTGGGGAACCGCAGGGTCCGGGCCGTCGGGGAGCTTCTGGAAAACCAGGTCCGGATCGGACTGGTTCGTATGGAACGGGCAATCAAGGAAAAGATGAGCGTTTATCAGGAAATGACCACGGCCATGCCACACGACCTGATCAACGCCAAACCGGTCATGGCGGCGATCCAAGAATTTTTTGGCAGTAGCCAGCTATCGCAGTTCATGGATCAGACAAATCCCCTGTCCGAGGTCACCCACAAGAGGCGCCTTTCCGCCCTCGGACCGGGCGGGCTCAGCCGGGAAAGGGCCGGATTCGAAGTCCGGGACGTCCATCCCACCCATTACGGGCGGATTTGCCCGATCGAGACACCGGAAGGGCCCAACATCGGGTTGATCTCCTCCCTGAGTTGTTTTGCCAGGATTAATGAGTTCGGATTCATCGAATCTCCCTACCTGAAGGTGGAGAAGGGAAGAGTCCTTGACTTCTTCCGGGTGGTGAACCCCGGCTCGACCTCCTACGATGTTGGCCAGGTGGTGGAGCGGGGGGAAATGGAGCGCGAGATGCTCCGGGTATCGAAAAAGAAAGGCAAGGCACCGGCGGTGGAGCCTCACCCCTTTTATTTGACAGCCTGGGAGGAGGAGAAGGCCATAATCGCCCAGGCGAACGCCCGACTCGACTCGAAAAACCGGTTCATGAACGAGAGGGTGAATGCCCGTTCCTCCGGGGAATTCATCATGACCCAGAGGGATAACATCCAATACATCGATGTCTCCCCGAAACAGCTCGTCAGCGTGGCTGCTTCCCTGATCCCGTTTCTGGAGCATGATGATGCGAACCGGGCGTTGATGGGGTCCAACATGCAACGGCAGGCCGTTCCCCTTCTGCGGGCGGAAGCTCCCTTCATTGGCACCGGCATGGAATCGATCACCGCGAGAGATTCCGGTGCCGTGGTGATCAGCCAGCGAGCGGGAGTTGTGGACCACGTCGATGCGCAAAGGATCATTATCCGGGTCACTGGTGATGGGGAGACGGCAAAGGCCGATGAGGAGTTCGGGGCCGATATTTACAATCTGGTGAAATTCCGAAGATCGAATCAGAACACTTGCATGAACCAGAGACCCCTTGTGCGGGTGGGAGAAAGAGTTGAGCGGGGTTCGGTCATTGCCGACGGACCCTGCACCGACGGCGGAGATCTGGCGCTTGGAAGGAACGTTCTTGTCGCCTTCATGCCTTGGCGCGGTTTCAATTTCGAGGATGCCATTGTTGTCAGCGAGAAACTGGTCACCGGGGACGAATTCACCTCGATTCATATCGAGGAATTCGAAATCGAATCCCGGGACACGAAGCTGGGCCCCGAGGAGATCACGAAGGACATCCCGAATGTATCCGAGGTGTTCTTGAAGGATCTGGACGAGAGCGGAATCATCCGGATCGGGGCAGGCGTGAAGCCGGGGGACATCCTGATCGGAAAGGTCACCCCGAAGGGGGAAACGCAGCTCACCCCGGAAGAGAAGCTTCTCAGGGCGATATTCGGGGAGAAATCCGGAGACGTGCGGGACGCCTCTTTGACCACTCCTCCGGGAATCGAGGGCACGGTGGTCGATGTGAAGGTTTTTTGCCGGAAGGGTGTGGAAAAGGACGAACGGATCCTGTCGATTGAGGAGGAGGCAATCTCCCGGTTGGAGAAGAACCTCTACGACGAGATCCGGATCCTGAAAGAGGAGAACCGGAACAAGATATTGCAACTGCTCGAAGGGGAGAAACTTGTCAATCGGTTGATGGAGAAACGCACCCGCAAAGAAATTTTACCTGCCCGGACCGTGTTGAAGAAGGAGGTTCTGGACCAACTTTCCATCGAGGACCTCATGAGGATGGAGGTAGATCCCCACAAGGGGGTTCGGAAGGAAGTTGAGGAGCTCGAGGAGCGGACCGAGCGCAAGATCTCCATACTCCGAAAATTACATGACGAGAAGATCACTCAGTTACGCAAAGGCGATGAACTATCACCAGGCGTCATCAAGCTCGTCAAGGTATTCGTGGCGATGAAGCGGAAACTCTCTGTGGGAGATAAGATGGCCGGCCGCCATGGGAACAAGGGGGTCATTGCCAGGATCCTGCCTCAGGAAGACATGCCTTTCCTTCCCGATGGCACTCCAGTGGAAATCGTCCTCAACCCTCTCGGTGTTCCCTCGAGGATGAACGTCGGACAGATTCTGGAGACGCATCTGGGCTGGGCCGCGCGCGCCCTGGGATGCTACTTCTCAACACCTGTTTTTGACGGAGCCACCGAGGAAGAGGTGAAACAGAGACTGGAATTGGCCGGGCTTCCGAGATCCGGAAAGACCACCCTTCACGATGGCAAACTGGGCATGCCATTCGATCAGAAGATCACCGTCGGCTACATCTATATGTTGAAACTTTCCCATCTTGTCGATGACAAGATCCACGCCCGTTCCATTGGCCCTTATTCCCTGATCACCCAGCAACCGCTGGGCGGTAAGGCCCAGTTTGGAGGCCAGAGGTTTGGAGAGATGGAGGTCTGGGCCCTGGAGGCTTATGGGGCTGCCCATATTCTCCAGGAACTTTTGACTGCGAAATCGGACGACGTGGTGGGTAGAACCAAAATTTATGAAGCGCTGGTGAAAGGAGAATGCACGGTGGAACCGGGCATACCGGAATCCTTCCACGTACTGGTCCGGGAACTGCAAAGCCTCTGCCTGGACATTGAGTTGAGCACCTCTCGACCGTCCTAGGCTGAAATATGGTTAAAGAAAAAACATTTTATGTCGGGTTCCTGACAAAGGAGGGTCGCAATTGAACCGTGCCTTTTCCGTTGTCGAAAAGCCTAGAACCATCAACGAGTTTCATAGTATCAGGATAGGCCTGGCCTCCCCGGAAAAGATTCGTTCGTGGTCCCACGGCGAAGTCCTGAAACCGGAAACGATCAACTACCGGACATTCAAACCGGAACGGGACGGCCTGTTCTGCGCCCGGATATTCGGTCCCATCA
>JAPUIV010000107.1 GCA_027296665.1 Acidobacteriota bacterium
ATGCTTGACGATCACGCAGGCCGGCGGTTCGAACTCTTCCACCATTCGCCAGGCAGCATCGCAGTCGAGAAGGTTATTGAACGAGATCTCCTTCCCCTGGAGCTTCCGGGCAGCACCCATCCCCGCGGGCGGTGTCCCCAGGGGGCGGTAAAAGGCGGCTCCCTGGTGGGGGTTCTCCCCGTACCGCAGATCCATGATCTTCTCGTAGCCGGCGAGAAGACGAGCCGGGAAGGGGGGAGTCCCTGCAGCCGTCCCGGCGGCCGGCTCCATGTTCAGGGCGTGGGACAAACCGGAAACGATCGCCGCGTCGTAAGCGCCAGTGTGGCGGAACGCCTTGAGGGCGAGACGCCGGCGGGTGTTGGAGGATGGCCGCCCGGTGTCCCGGAACTCTTTCAGAATCAGGTCATAGTCGCCGGGCTCGACCACCACGGTGACATATTCGTGGTTCTTGGCGGCGGCGCGCAGGAGGGTCGGCCCACCGATATCTATCTTCTCGATGAGCTCCTCCCGGGAAGCGTCCAGGTGCGCCGCGGTCTTTTCGAAGGGGTACAGGTTGACCACCACCAGTTCGATCGGTTCGATTCCCTGTCGGTCCATCTCCTGCCTATCGGTTTCCCGGTCGGGACGGCCCAGAAGGCCCCCGTGAATCCGGGGGTGGAGGCTCTTCACCCGGCCGCCGAGGATTTCAGGAAATCCGGTGTATTCCGACACATCCTGAACTTCCACATTCTCTTTCCGGAGGGCGGCCGCCGTTCCCCCGGTCGAGAGGATCCGGAACCCGAGTTCGCGAAGGCTCCTGGCGAACGGAACGATTCCCTTCTTGTCGGAAACACTCATCAATGCGTAACGGTCCTGGCGTGTCATTCTGTGTCCTCGTTGTCGGTGTCAAACAGGGGGAAGGGAGTCCCTTCCATGTCCCCATTTGCCTCGTGCCAGATGTACAGCCATACCCGGCTGATGTCGCTGATGGAGTGGGAGTAACTCAAGGATGCGATGCCGAAGGCGATCGAGCGGTCGTCGAACCGACTCGGATCCGGTTTTTCGGCCTCGAGCCGGAAAACCCTCTCCAGGGGAGTGCCGTAGGATCCTGTCCTCTCCGCCATGATCTCGAGGTAACCCCGCAAATCGCCGGTGGCGAGGCGGGTGGTCGCGGTGGGATCCAGAACCACCGCGTATCTTTCCATCGATTCCTCGACAAAGGCCCCGAACTTCTCGTAGGAGTCCGGCGAAACGTTTTTGCTCTCCGGGTGGTTCAGGGGAAAACTCAGGTCGGAGACCAGATGGGCGATCTGGCCGAACCGGTAGGCAATCTGCCGGAACGGTTCGTGGCTGTTGATCGCCTCGATCGCGTCCCGGACCGCGGTTGCGGTCCTCTCGATATGCTCTCCCATCTCCGCCGGGTTCCGTTCGCGGTGAGCGATTTCCTGATCGACCGCGCCCCCCGCGTCCCGGGCCCCTTGCAGGCAATTCCTTTCCATCCGGATCAGGATCGATTTGAGGGCGGTCGGCATCATTTGCATCGACTGCTGGACCATCCGGGCACGGGTGCCTTCCGACCATGCCGCCACGGGCCGGGGCCATACGGCAAGGAGAAGGATCGAGATCGAACGAATCCACCTGCGAACCGATTCGCCAGTCAACCGCGGCCGGTGCGGGTCAGTGTTCGTCTTGATCCGCTTCCTCTTCATGCGATTCTTCGTCGAGGTTGGGGATGGGGATCCAGTGGAGCGGCATCGCCTTCAGTTCGGCCTGCTCGCGGAACCTTTCGAGGAGAACGATCTGCAAGGCCCGGTTGTACACCACATGTGGGTTTTTTTCGATATCGGCGAGGGAGGGATTGAGATCGATCGCTCTCTTGTAGAACTCCATCGACCTGTCGAATTTTCCCCGCTGGTCGTACAAAGTGCCGAGATTATAGTAGGCGAGGGCCTCGTTCGGGTTTAACCGGATTGCCTTCCGGAAGGCCTTGATCGCCCTCGACTCATTTCCCATGGCGGTGTACAACGTCCCCATGTTGGTCCAGGCCATGGAAAATCCCGGATCCAGGGCGAGGGCCTTGTTGAACTCCACGAGAGCGTCGGAGTTCCAACCCCAGACCGCGTACAGATTTCCCAGATTAATATGAAGAGAGGGGTCGTCGGGGCGTTCCTCCATCAGGTTCCAGTACCTCTGGATCTCCTGGGCGATCTCCTGGTCCCCACTGGGGATAGCCTGTCGCCCGGCATTCCCACCCTGGGCGGGAACCGGAAGGAACGCGACCAATGGAACGACGAGAAGGACCCAGCCCAGGATCCGGGCCGGTATGGGGCGGCAACTCATTATCGATGTCCTCACCGGCCAGGTTTGGCCTTTAAACGGATATTTTTATTATCATCCACGGCCAGAAGGAAGTCAACCGAGCCGCAGCCCGATTTCTTCTGGATCTGGTCGGTGCAACGGTGGACCCGCTGGGAAAAGACCTCGAGGGTGACCTTTGTAGGTTGTCCCTTGAGATCGTGGTGAAGATCGAC
>JAPUIV010000108.1 GCA_027296665.1 Acidobacteriota bacterium
AATTTCAAGCTGCATGACTCGCCGCGTGGCCGCATCCAGGTCCGCGGGCATCGAATCGATTTCCGTCCGAATCATCGCGCACGATTCATCCACCAGATCGATCGCCTTATCGGGTAGAAACCGATCGGTGATATACCGGCAGGATTGAAGAACCGCTGACTGGATGGCCTCATCCGTATACCGTACCCGATGGAATTGTTCATACCGCTCCCGCAACCCGAAGAGGATCTTCACCGCTTCCTCCGTGCTCGACGGGGCGATCTGAACGGGCTGGAATCGGCGGACGAGGGGACGATCCCTTTCTATGTACCGATGGTATTCCCTGGGTGTGGTCGCGCCGATACACTGCACCTCGCCGCGCGAAAGGGCAGGCTTGAGGATACTTGCCGCATCCAGGGAACCCTCCGCGGATCCGGCTCCCACCAGACTGTGGATCTCATCAATGAATATGATCACGTCATCGCATCCATGGAGCTCCGAGATGATCCCCTTCAGCCGTTCCTCGAACTGCCCTCGATATTTCGTTCCGGCAACGATCAAGGATAGATCCAGGGCCAGGATCCGGCGATTCCGGAGTGCAATCGGAATGTTTCCACCCTGGATTCGAACGGCCAGCCCTTCAATGATTGCCGTCTTCCCCACACCCGGCTCACCCAGGAGAACCGGATTATTTTTCCGGCGGCGGCAAAGAATCTGCAGGATCCTCTGGAGCTCCTGTTTTCGGCCGATCAAAGGATCGAATACCTTCCGGGCTGCCATCTCACTGAGATCCCGGCTGAATTCATTGAGGAAAGGGGTTTCCCGCGTTCGTTTGGGGAGGGATCGTTCTTTCCAGATCCGCACGATCTCCTCGCGAACGGCGTACAATCGCAGGCCCCGCTCGCGAAGCAATTCTCCGCCGGGAGAGCTTTCCATCCGGAGCAGGCCGATCAGAAGGTGTTCTCCTCCAACGTACGGATGCAACAACCGGTCGGCTTCCTCCTCCGCCATCTTCAGGATCCGTTTCGTCTCCGCGCTGAATGGAACCTCCACGGAGGTGGATACCTCCCCCCGTCTGGCGAGATGATATTTCTCAAGTTCGGCTCGGAGCACCTCCGGGTAGATCTCGGACCGCCGCAGGAGCTCCATCGCGACTTCCTCCCCCTCCACCAGAAGACCAAAAAGCAAGTGTTCGGGAGTGATCTCGGTGTGGCCCGCCTGGCTCGCCTCGTACCGGGCTAGAAACAGGGTTCGTTTTGCCGCTTCCGAAAGCTTTTCCAGCATAATTGGCAGTTTACTCCAGAGCCGCGTTCACCTTGAAGGCTCCCAGACCTGGGTTCGTCCCGCCGTTCCCAGGTTCTTTCGGGAAAAGCCGCCCCTCGCGAAGCTGCAGGATGCGGTCACAGATCCCGGCGAAACGGGGATTGTGGGTGGCCAGGATCACCGTGAGCCCCTCTCTCCGATTCAAAGACCGCAACCAGCCGAAAACCGTCTCCGCCGTCCGGGTATCCAGGTTTCCGGTCGGCTCGTCAGCCAGCAGGAGCATGGGTGAGTTGATCAGGGATCTCGCGATCGCTACCCTCTGTTGCTCCCCCCCGGAAAGATGGGCGGGATGGTGATCCAGCCGGGTTCCGAGACCAAATCGGTTCAAAAGATCAATTGCCGAGGACCGACCGGCGGATCGGTTCCCTCCCTGAATCCACCTCGGCATCACGACATTCTCCAGGGCGGTGAATTCAGGCAACAGGTGATGAAACTGGAACACCAATCCGATTCCCCGGTTGCGAAAGACAGACCGCTGTCGGGCATCCATGCGCGACAACGCCTGCCCGGCGATCGTAATCTCGCCATGATCCGGAATGTCGAGACCGGCCAGGAGATGGAGCAGGGTGCTCTTGCCGACTCCGGATTCCCCGACGATGGCCACCATCTCCCCCGCGGCGACCTCGAGGTCCAGGCCGACAAGGACCTCGATCCGCACATCCCCGGAGGGGAACCCCTTGTGAAGATCACGGCAGACGACCGGCGCGTTATTCATAGCGAAGAGCCTCAACCGGACGCATCCTCGCCGCGAACCAGGAAGGATAGATCGTCGCGAGGAAAGAAACGATGATGCTCACCAGCATCACCACCGAAACGTCACCCAGTCTGATTTTGAAGGGGACATAGGAGATGTAATAGACCTCGGGGCGAAGATTGATTACCTGATAGGAATCCAGAAACCAGCACAGGGTGGTACCGCCAACCGCCCCCAGTAGAGTTCCCAGAATCCCGATCAGGACTCCCTGGAGAATAAAAATCGCCATGACGCTGCGCGCCGTGGCGCCCAGAGACATCAGAGTGCCGATATCCTTGACCTTTTCCAGGACCATCAGGATCAGGGTTGAGATGATGTTCAATCCGGCCACCACGACAATCAGGCCGATGGCGAGAAACATGCCGAGTTTCTCAGCCTTCAGGGCGGAAAAGAATATGCGGTTCATTTCCAGGATGTTGGTCACGAATAACGATTCTCCAATTCTGTCCTGCAGCCGGTCACCGGTTTCCTTCAGATGGCGAAGAGAGTCGACCCGCACCTCAACCACCGTCGCCCCGGCCCCCAGAGCGGCCAGGCGGCGGGCAGCGGCCAAGGATATGTAGCACCTCCCCGAGTCGTAATCGTAAAATCCGGAATCGGCGATTCCCACTACCTCGAAGGAGACCACCCGCGGGTGAAGGCCAAAGGGAGATACCTCCGGCCGGGCGGTCAGCAGATTCACCCTCTGGCCGATCCACACCCCGAGATTCCGGGCAAGGTCCTTGCCCAGGATTATGCCTTCACGTCCGGAGGCGGTCTCCTCCACAAGGGCATCGAGGTTGCCCGCAACAATGTCCTCTTTGATCCGGGTCACGAGGGATTCCAGGCGGGGTGAAATCCCCTTCACCGAAACGGCATACCCGGTGGAATTGCGTTCACTGACCAGAAGCCCCTGTTCGTGAACCACCGGGGCGGTGGCAATCACTCCGGGAACCTCCTCGGCAATCCGGCTCACCTCCTCTGGATTCGGGATCGGCGACCCGCCCCACCCGCCGCGAATCGTCAAATGGGGATTGGCGCCGAAAATCTTGTCCTGTATGTCCTCCTGGAACCCAGTCATCAGGGCGAGGGCGACCACCAGTGCCATCACCCCCACGGTCACCCCCAGTAACGAAATCAGCGAAAAGACCCAGATAAAGACATTCTTTCGCCGCGCCGTCAGGTACCGAAAAGCGATGAATAGTTCATATGGCATCTGGAAATGTTGGAGGAAACCCGTGATCAGGGCCTTGCCTCCGCCTCCGAGGAAGGTTCCCGTTTGGTGGCGGACCAGGCTCCCGTGCTTGGGCCGGGCCCGGAGAGATCAAAGTTCTGCCAGGATCCCTTGATCGATTTTCCGTCCGATGAAATATACCCCCGGATCTCCGACGAACGTCCGAGCTTGGAATCGATCCTTTCCAGAAAAACTTTCCCATTCACGAAGGTCCCTTGCAGGCTTCCGGTCCATCCTCCCTCCAGGCCATATTTCCCGCCCAGGAGGGTCCCGTCCTGTTCGATCTGGAAGATCCCTCTATCACCTGTAGGCAGATAAACCACCTCCCAAGTACCAGTGAGCGATTCCCTCGAGGGCGGCAAGGAGACACGGAACGTTTCCATTCGCCCACGAAGAAACTTGATCCTCTCGCGGCCTCTTCGAATCCGTTGCCTGGACTCGCGGAGGCTCCGGCGAACATCGATCTCTCCCTGCTCGATGCCGCTCACCTCCGATTCCTTGGCGGCGATCTCCTCGGGTGGAAGATCTTCGGGATCCTGGAGAAGCCGATTGAGATCTTCGTACAGAATCTCCAGACTCCGACCCAGGCGGATCCGCTTTTCCTCAAGGCGCATGTACTGGGCCATCTCGATGCCCAGGAGATGGGTCTCCATCTCCAACGATACCTTGAGTGTATGAATCACGGCCAGGGTATCTTGAGGTTTCCTGGGAGACTTCACGTTCTGGGCGGAAAGATCGGCCCAACCCGAAAGAATTAGGAACGATCCACAGAATGCGGCGGTCCAATATCGAAGCGAGGCCTGACTCATGGTTCAACCCTCCCCACCAGGCTATTTGCGCCGAACAACGCGAGGTGAAGGCCGTCCGACCCTTCCGGGTTAGTCATTGCCGCTTTCACGTTTCACCTGGGCAGATTTTTCCCGCCGGAGCCGCCGGAAAAGGGCCGCGGGAATGGACCTGGGAAGGAGACCCGACAACAGATAACCGTAACAGACCACCAGCAGGACCTCTTTTGGTGCCGTGACAACCGCGGCGACAAGAAGGGCGAATCCCACAATAAAGATGTATGGTTTTCGATTCCGGATATCGATCTCCTTGAAACTTCTGTACCGAAATTTGCTCACCATCAACACGGAAATCAGTATCAAGAAAGCGCAAAACAGGAGGGAGGTAAAACGGTCCTGAAGTGCGTCAGGATGGAAGAAAACATTCGCGGCAAGGACGGCCGCGGCGGCCGGGATCGGCAATCCAACAAAATATTTCTTGTCGACATGGGCGGACTGGATGTTGAACCGCGCCAACCGGGTTGCGCTGCAGATTACGAAGAGAAAGGATGCCATTCCTCCCAGGCGGTTCAACTCGGCCAATCCCCAGGATTGGACGAGAATGGCGGGCGCGATACCGAAGGAGATCAGGTCGGCGAGTGAATCAAACTCCAGGCCGAAGGGACTCGTGCTATGAGTCAGCCTGGCGACCTTGCCGTCCAGAAAATCGAGCACGGTGGCGAGAAGAATCAGGAGGGCCGATTTCCAGAAATCTCCTTTCATCGCATGGAGGATGGCCAGATAGCCACAGAGAATGTTCCCGACGGTGAACATACTGGGCAAAAGATAAACCCCCCGCCTGAAGCGCCTAGATTTCTTTCCAGTATCGGAGGCGGATCGAGAAAATTTTCTCCTCCACTTATCTATGCGCATTCTCGCCCTCTCCGCCCCCCGCGCCGCCTGAAATGAACCGGGCGATCAC
>JAPUIV010000109.1 GCA_027296665.1 Acidobacteriota bacterium
CCGCGACGGTGCGGAGGTCGCCGTTGGCACGGACATAGCTATACTGATTCGGCGGCGAGTCGCCCTGGTCGTTGACGGTAAAAACGACCGTCGTGCGCTCGGTGATCGCCGTGTGGCGCGCGACGCGCAGGTCGGCAATCAGTTCGTTGGTGGCGGTGCGCACCTTGTAGCCGCGGTAGCGCTCGCCGAGCGACGGCAGGGTGAACAGCAGCATCAACGCGATGATGGGCACGACGACCAGGATCTCCGAGATGGTGAATCCGTTCCTTTTCGATTTCAAGCCGGTGTCCAGTTCCTTCACGATGGTTGCTCCATGAAATTCATTCGATTCGCTTCCATGTATAGCAACGACCGTGCCACCCAAGGAATGGATCCAAAATATTGAATAAACTATTATTTTTCAATGAATTACAGAAATCCACCGGCTCCTTTCTCGCGGCCAGAAAGGAAGAACCGGATCGTCACTGACACAAAAAGTTACAGGTAGGAACCGACGCTTCCCATCCCCTCTTCATCGGGTGAGGCAGGCGCTGGCGGGGTGAGGGACAGCTCCACCTGGAACCGGGTCCCCCTGCCGGGCAGGCTTTCCACCTGGAGATCCCCATCGTGGCTCAGGAAGGCCCGGCGGGCCAGGGGAAGCCCCAGGCCGCTTCCCGCCGCCTTGGTGGTGTAGAAAGGGGTGAAGATATGCGGCAGGTCGGCGGGAGAGATCCCCTGGCCGGAATCGGTCACCTCGATCCGGATCCGGTTCCGGTTCGGGAGCCGGATTCCCCGGACCCGGACCTCGACCGGATTGCCGGCATCTCCTCCCGATTCGACCGCGTTGCGCAGCAGATTCTGGAATCCCTGGCGGAGAAGATCGGCGTCGGCCTGGATGCGGGGAAACTCCCCTTCCCGGCGGATCGTGATCCTGGAGGGAAACTCCGCCTCCACCTGGGTCGAGAGACGGGCCAGGAGTTCATCCAGATCGACCTCGGCCAGTTGCAACCGCGCCGGCCGGCCGAATTTCAGAAAATCCTCCACATTCCTGCTGGCCCCGCGCACCTCCTCCAGAATGGCCACGGCGTTCTCCTTCTCTTGAGGCGGGAGCCTGCGCATCAGGAGCCGGGTCAGGCCGAGGATCGTTCCCAGGCTGTTGCGGAACTCATGGGCCATCCCGGCCGACCACCTTCCCACCGTCGCCAGGGTCTCCCGTTTCCGCACCCGTTCCTCGACCTCGCGAATCTCGGTCAGGTCGGTGAGGAGACAGATGGCGCCGCGCGGGCGGCTGCCCTCCTCCTGGACGGGACAGGCGCTGACGCCCAGATGGGACTGGGGTCGATTCCCGCGCGCGAAGGGCACCACCTCGCGGGAGCAGGTACGATCCTCCTCCAAGGCCTGGCGCAGAAGTTCCCGGAGCCTGCTGCTTGCCGGGATCACCTTCCGGTAGTCCCGGCCGACCAGATCGGCCCTGTCGATGCCCAGAAGTGCCGCGGCGGCAGGATTCACCTCGGCGACGGCCCCGTCTTCCCGCACCAGCATGTAGCCGCTCGCCATCCGTTCCAGCATGCCGTCGCCAGATGGATGGGAAGATCGCTCGCGGAGGCGGGAAAGTTCCGTCTCCTGCGCCTCCAGCTTGCCAAGGACACCGCGAAAGGATTCGAGGAGGAACTCGGGGTGGTCACTCCGGTTGAGAGATTGGCCGTTCTCCCCCACCGCCTCCCGCACCGTATGGACCAACCGGCGGTAGGGATTCAAGGTCCAGCGAGCGAACACCAGGACCGCGATCAGGGCGACCAGTATGGAGATTCCCTGGACCCAGGCCAGGGTCCGGAGTTGATAATTTGTCGTGTCGATCGACGCGGTCGGATGTTCGATACGCCAGCGGAAGGACCCGGCGGAAAGAAAGGTGAAACGGCTCGAATAGGGAGATTTCGGCGCGAAGCCCGCCGGAGCCGACCATTTCCCCGGGGAGTTGTCTTTGATGCCGGTTCGAGGATCGGTTTTTCCGATCCGGCTCGACAAGGTGCTCCAGGCGATCACCCCATCGCTGCCGATCAGATCGATGGCCAGGATCTCCTGGCGGCGCGCCAGCCGGCGCAGTGAATCGGCCTCCCCGGCGCGGACGGGCCGGGCCAGATCGGCCGGATTCACCTTGCGAAGCGTTACCGCGACCTCCTCGGAAACCAGCCGGATGCGGCGTTTCGCCTCCTCCTGGAATTCGGCCTGCACCCTTCTCAGAACCTGGGTCTGGAAGAACACCAGAAGGACCATCAGGAGAACCAGGAGGACCAGGAAGATCCTTAACTTCCCCTCGTAGGGAAGCCATTTCATGGAAGGACCGCCAGGCCTCCCGCGACCGAACCCAGCAACAAGGACCGGTACCAGATCAGGATTGGCTGGCCGAACAGGAGACAGGCAATCGACCCGAGGGCCAGGAAGGAGCCGAAGGGAAGGACATGCTGCAGGCCGCGGCCCTTGCCGCGCATTTCCTGGAGACCCCACCAGGCGATTCCCAGAAATGACCCCAGAACGATCGTGAGGAGGGTGAAGTCCCAGCCGAGAAAGGCGCCGATCATCGCCAGCATCTTGACATCTCCCCAGCCCATCCCCTGCCTCTTCCGGACCCACCAGTAGACCAGGATCAGGCCGGCCGAAAGAGAGGCGCCCACGAACGCGCCAAGAAGGGCGCCGCCGGGTCCGACCAGGGGATTCCAGGGAGACAGGAGAAGTCCGATGGCGCATCCCGGCAGGGTCAAAAGATCCGGAAGGAGTTGATGCTCGGCATCGATGACGAACAGGGCGACGCAGATCGCCACGAAGGGAAGGAACACGGCGAAGCGGGGATCGGCCATGAACCGGAGATACCCGCCGGCGAACAGGACCGCCGTGGTGAATTCCACCAGAGGATACCGGGCGGGGATTCGCCATCCGCAGGCGCCGCACCGCCCCCGCAGGAACAGGTAGCTGAGCAGAGGAATGTTGTGGAACACCGTGATGGTCTTCCCGCAGGAGGGACAGTTCGACCGGGGACGGACCACCGATTCGGCGCGGGGCAAACGGTGAATGCACACATTCAGGAAACTCCCGACCACCGCGCCGAGGAGAAAGAGATAGGTCGCGGTCAGCGCCATCATACGCCCCTCCTGAGGGCGAACGGGGTGGCGCAGGAAACCCGGCCGGTGCCCGGATCATACAGGTACGGCAACTCCCGGGGATCGGTGGGCAGCGACTTCATCCAACCGCTTTCCACCAGCCGGTCGAGGCGGTCGGGAAATTCGCCCACCCGCTCCC
>JAPUIV010000011.1 GCA_027296665.1 Acidobacteriota bacterium
TCTGGAAGGAGACCGCGGTCGAGGATATGACCGAGGCCCAATGGCAGGAGACGATGTCGATCAACCTGCTGGGCGTGTTCCTCTGCTGCCGGGCGGCGATCCCCTTTCTGAAGCAAACCGATTCCGGCCGGATCATCAATATCTCCTCGACCGCCGGACAGAGGGGAGAACCGTACCACGCGCACTATTCCGCCTCCAAGGGAGGCGTGCAGAGTTTCACCAAATCGCTGGCCGGGGAACTTGCCTCGCGGGGAATCACGGTGAACTGCGTCGCGCCGGGATGGGTCGACACCGAAATGTGCGAGGAACCTTTCCAGGGGGAGGGGAGACGGCGGATCGAGGCAACCATCCCCCTCGGACGGGTGGGCCGCCCGGAGGAAATCGCCGGCCCTGTTCTCTTTCTCGCCTCGTCCCTGGCCAGCTACATCACCGGCGAGGTCTTCAACGTGAACGGCGGATCGGTTCTATGCGGTTGAACCGGCTGGTCCCGCCGGGAGTTCTTCCGTTCATCCTCTGAGTTTTCTTACCGTTTCCGGGATGTCGCGGGCCAGCATCAGGGCCCGGATCACGGCCACTCCCGCCAGGGGCAGATCCCGCAAAAGTTCGATGGTGCCGGTATCGATTCCACCGACGGCAAAGACGGGGAGGGAGACCCGTTTCAGGACCTCCCGCAACGTTTCGATCCCGAGCGGAGAGCCGAACCGGAGCTTGGCGGGTGTCGGAAACAACGGCCCGAAGACAACAAAGTCGGCGCCCGCCCCCTCCGCCCTGACCGCTTCCTCCGGCGAATGCGTGGAGACCCCGATCCGGAGTCTTTTCCCCACTGCCTGGCGCACCGCCCCGGCCGGAAGTCCGTCGGCCGGCAGATGAACACCGTCGGCTCCGGCGGCGAGGGCAACATCGAGCCGGTCATTCACCAGCAGCGAGCAACCGGCCGGCCGGCAGACCTCACGGAGCGATTCCGTCAGCCGGAACAGTTCCCTGCCGGGAAGATCCTTCTCCCGCACCTGGACCTGCTCCACCCCGGCCCGGGCGGCGTCGCGGACGATCTCCACGAGCGGCCGGTCCTGCCGCAGTTTTCGATCGGTGATGAAGTAGATCTGCACCGGGCCAACCGGTTCAGGATTTCTTTACTTCCGGTTTCCGGAAGAAATCGACGGTATCGGAAAGACCTAGAAGGAGATGGATCATTCCGAGAGAGGAAACGGCGCCGCGCATGTACCCGCTGAGCAGGATCGGCCGCAGGATCTCAAACTGGTACAGAAAATAATTCTCCTCCCAGGCCTTCAACCAGGGAATCATCAGGAGAAAGATCCCCGCCTGGAAACAGTAGAACAGGTACAGCAATATGGTTATTTTCTTGATCAAACAGGAATGATAGCATTTCACCCGCACACCGACAACAGCCCGGATCCTGCTCCGCGGTGGAAAATCGATTCTTGACTCCCGGGTCCCCTCTGGTAGAATGACCTCCCTGCCGTGGCCACCGCGCTGAGGGCATGCTCCCAAATGAGTCGGATTCGGATCGCATCCACCTCCTATCTGAATGCCCTGCCCATTTCCTGGGGTTTCCTCCACGGGCCGGACGCTCCGCTTTACGACATCTCCTTCCATCCCCCCGCCGTCTGCGCTGAACTCCTGGAGGCGGGGAAGGTGGCGATCGCCTTGATCCCGAGCATCGAGTTTCAGGCAATCCCGGGGCTCCGGATCCTTCCGGGAACGGCGATCGGTTCGATCGGCCGGGTCGGGTCGGTCCGGTTGATCTCCAAGGTCCCGTTCGAGTCGATATCGTCGGTGGCGGTTGATGCTGATTCCAGGACCGCGGTAGCCCTTCTTCATATCCTTCTTCACCGGCGGGGAATCAAGAATCCGAAATTCACCGCGATGAAAGTGAATCTTGAAACGATGCTCCGGGAACATGACGCCGCCCTGATCATCGGCGATCCCGCATTGAGGCTCCGGCCCGGGGCGCGGGCCTCTTTCGACCTGGCCCTGGAGTGGAAAAAAGAGACCGGATTGCCGTTTGTTTTCGCCCTGTGGGCGGCGCGGCGGGAGATCGCCTCCAGGCTCGACATCGACTCCTTTCTCCTCTCCTGCCGCTCCGGGCTCGGAGAGATCGATCGGATTGCCCGGGAAAACAGTTCCGGAATGAACATGGATCGGGCCGGGATCGCCGCGTACCTGCGCGAAAACATTCATTATGATCTGGGCGGGCGGGAACTGGAGGGCCTTCGCATGTTCTATCGTCTCGCGGGGGAATCCGGCCTGATCCCTTCGCCCAGAACCATTCACCTCCATCGCGACCCGCGGGGAACCTGGCCCGCGACGGAGGCTCGGAGGGAGACCGGATGAATCTGCCCCGGATAGTGCCGATCCGCCAGAAATTCCCGACCCGGCCGCTTCCCGATCCTTTACCGCCACTCATTCGCGAGATCGAAAAGCTCATAGATCACAAACCGATCCCCGCTGGCTCCAGGATCGCGATCACCGCGGGCAGCCGGAACATTTCCAACTATCCCGCCATCCTGAAGACGGTGGCCGGGGAACTGAAAAAACGTGGTTTCCGGCCCTTTCTCCTGGCCGCCATGGGAAGCCACGGAGGCGGAACCAGCGAGGGAAAACTCAAGATCCTCGCCGGCCATGGCGTGACGGAAGAATCGATCCAGGCCCCGATCACCTCCACCGCCAAAGTGACCCGGGTGGGAGATGCCACGGACGGGACTCCCATTCTGGTGGACGAGGAGGCGGCCCGGGCCGATCGGATCCTGGTCTTGAACCGGGTGCACCCCCACCCCACCTTCGATGGGCCGATCCAGAGCGGACTGATGAAGATGCTGTGCGTCGGACTGGGAA
>JAPUIV010000110.1 GCA_027296665.1 Acidobacteriota bacterium
AATCCCAGCGGCATCAGAACAGTGGAATTTCATGGAAGTGAAGGTTTCTCCGGACCGGCTGGCCTCGCTGTTCGACCTCCATCACCTTCGACTCTATCGCCTCGCCCGCAGGATCTCCGGCGATCCGGAAGAGGCCCGGGACTTGGTCCAGACCGCCTTTCTGCGGGCCGCGCGCCGGTCCGCCTCCATTCCCGGGACCGACACGGGGGCCGAAGCCTGGCTGGTCAGAACCCTGGTAAACCTCTGCCGGGACCGCAAACGCCGGATGCGTGTGCGGAGAACACACGAATCGACATTTCCGGCCGGGCCCCCCGCCGTCTCGGGGCCGGAGTCGGCCGCGGTGGCGCGGGTCACGGTCGAGAGGGCGCTCGCCCGTCTCTCCCCGCGACGCAGGGCGGTGCTGGTTCTTCATGAACTAGAAGGGAAGGATGCCGCCGGGATCTCCCGGCTCCTGGGAATCCGGCGGGTCACCGTCCGCTGGCATCTCGCCAAGGCACGTGCAGAGTTGAAAAGGATCCTCCTGGCGCCACCAGGCGGAAAAGAAGGGGAGAGCGAATGAACCGGAGGCAAAAACTTCGAGACGATGAAAGACTCCGGCAGATCCTGCGGCACGGCGATCCGGCCGCCGACGGCCGGGATCCCCAACCGGTCGATATTTCGGCGTGGCGGCGAGCCCTCCTCGGGGGGAAATCGGCTCCCCGCCGATTTCGAAACCGGGCAACCCGGCTTACCGCGATCACTGCGGTTGGCGTCGTTGCACTCCTGGTATTCCTCCTTCATCCCGGGGGGAGTCCGCCCCCCGACCCGGCCCCGACCGCCCGGACCATCCGGTTCCGGGCCCCCGGGGGGACCCGGATCATCTGGACCCTGGACCCCGAGTTTTCGATGCCGGGAGGGCACCGTTCTCCCGCCGATAAAGGAGAATCGTCATGAAGAAGATCTCTTTTCCCCGCGCGGCAGCGGCCGTTTCCTTTCTGATCCTGGCCGCCTCCCCGGTCTTCGCACAGGAAAAGGCCATTGATCTTGGCGTGCAGGTCGGGGAACATTCAGTGGCCCGGGTGTACCGGATTCAATTCGGCGACCTCCACGACGCCATGATGTCCGCCCATCAGATCTGCCTGGCGCAGCCTGGAAAAAGGCAGTGCGAGTACCGCCCCACCGGCCGGACCTGGTTCACCTACTGGACCGATCCGCCGACCCAGGAGAGGATCGCGGCGGAGATCGAACGGCTGGACCGGGCTCCCGCCAGTCTGAATTTCCGCCTCACCCTGCTGCTGGCCGGAGATGATTCCCAGATCGATCCGAACCTCCCCCCGCAGGAAACACGCGCCCTTGCCGACATCAAGAAGTTCCTCCCCTACAAGGGGTACCGGCTTCTCGACGCCGGCTGGATCCGGTCAGGGGAACGGGCCGAGCTCCGTCTGGGGACCGAACCGACCTTCGAAATGGAGATGCATTTCGAATGGAACCCCGCTTCCGGTGGAAGGGAGATCCAGGTGGATCGGTTCCAGCTCACTATCCCCCACGAGTTTCACTCGAACTCGGCGGGAAAGGTCGTGCTTTCCTCTCTTTACCGCAAGCTGATCCAATCCTCCTTTTCCATGAACGTCGGCGAGACGGTTGTGGTCGGCACCTCCAAGCTGAACGGCGAGGGGGAGGCGTTGGTCGTACTACTGACCGCGGAGGAATAAAACCTATCGGGTGGCACCAAGCCGGGAATCGGGCTGGACCCGGTTCCCGGTTGTTCCGTGAAGGCAATCGGTTCATCCCTGCTGCGCGAAGCCCGCAGCAACTCCCTCAACCATGTGTTCCCCGCCTTGACAATCGCCCAACTGGCCGTATCAAAGGGTGCTGAGGAAGAAAAAACCTTGAAAGGAAAAGAAAAACTTCTTCGAATACCGGGAAAATTTTGTGGCGCGATCTCCCTCCTATTTCTTTTGGTCACAGTGGCATGGGGACAGGATGGATCGGTTGAGCCCCTGGAACAGGTGTCCGGAACCAGCCCGTTTCTCTCCTGCACTGCCGATGCGGGGCAATTCGGAAGAAACTTTCTGAATAGCGAGGTGGAGCCCTGGATCGCTGTGAATCCGATCGATCCCCTGAATATCGTCGGGACCTGGCAGCAGGATCGCTGGTCCAACGGCGGGGCCCGCGGGCTTTCGGTCGGGGTCAGCTTCGACGGTGGACGTTCATGGGAGAGGGTGGTCATTCCCGGTCTCACCCGATGTTCCGGTGGGCAGTTTCTCCGGGCTTCCGATCCGTGGATTTCCTTCGGGCCGGACGGCTCTCTCTATCATATCGCCCTGGTCTTCAATCCGGGAAATGCAATGCTGGTCAGCCGTTCGGCCGACGGTGGGCGGACCTGGTTCGGTCCCTCGACACTGATACTGGACGGGTTTCCATTCTTCAACGACAAGGAATCGATCACCGCCGATCCGACCGACCCGAATCTGGTGTATGCAGTCTGGGATCGCCTCAATTTTAACCGAAACCGGGGACCCGCGGTTTTCACCCGAAGTCTCAACGGTGGATCGACCTGGACACCGGCCCGGGTGATCCACGATCCCGGATTCAATGCCCAGACGCTGGCAAATCAAATCCTGGTACAGCCGGACGGAACTGTTATCAATTTCTTCGCCGAGATCTTCAACTTCCCGATCGGACCATTTTTTCTGGCTTTCAAGAAATCTAACGACAAAGGGGAAAACTGGCTGCCTGTATTTGGCGCCAGCCGCGCCGTCCGGATCCGCCCCATGGGCGCGATCGATCCCGACAATCAGATTCCGGTCCGGTCCGGTACATTCATATTCGACATTGCCGTCGATCCTGGCAATGGAACCCTGTACGCCGTCTGGCAGGAGGGAAGCTTGAGCCAGTTTCAGCGTCCGGAAATTGCCTTTCTGATGTCGGCAAACGGAGGTCAGACCTGGTCACCGCCTGTCGCGATCAACAGGACCCCCTCCGGCATCAACTCCCTCGCCCGGCAGGCCTTCACTCCCTCCATTGCCGTCACCGATAACGGCACCATCGGGGTAACTTATTACGATTTCCGCTTCGACGGGCCGGAACCGGAAGCATTGACCGATCATTGGTTCATCTGGTGCCACCCGCAGGCTACCGACTGCGCCAACCCGGCCAGATGGAGAAACGAGATCCGCCTCACCGACGCTTCCTTCGACCTGGGAAAGGCGCCTGCCGCTGGAGGACTATTTTTAGGGGATTACACCGGTTTGACCGCTGTAGGGAAAGACTTCATCGCGTTATTCACGCAGCCTCACGGTACCGACCCGGCCAGCGCCTTCGCGCGCCGGATAGTGCTGGAGGAGGCGGTCCGGCCCCGCGACGCCGGGTTCTGGAAACATCAAGTCCAATCGATCCGTTCCGGAAGGGGCCGGGCCCAGGAAACAAGGACATCCCTCCGGCAATACCTTGCCGATATCCGCGTTCTGTACGACATCTTCGATTCGGTAGGCGGCTTGCCGAGACTCGAATCGACCCTCAGTCCAATTCTCCCTCCCACTTTCAGGGCCCGAGCGGAGCGGCACCTCCTGGCCCTTCTCCTGAACCTGACCTCCTCGCGCCTGTCTCCCTTCGTGCAAGTTCGTGATGGAGAGTCGGTGGTGGAGTCGATTGCCTCCATAGTGGAGATTCTCGAAAGCCCAGCCAGCACCATCGCCGAGCTCGAAATGGCCAAAGATCTCGCCGAGGCGATCAATCAGGGAGATTTTCCCCTCGAATAAGTACCTGGATCGGTTGCCTCCCTCATCAAAGCCGATTTATACTGCCGCGAAAGAGTGCAGGAGCCGATCCCGAATGCCCAACCGATCCACCGATTTCCCGAGCCGCAGTATGGAGGAGGTCCGGGACGCCCTTCTTGCCCTCCCCGACCCTTTCCGCCGCGCCGAGGTGCAGGCCGCCGTTCAGTACCTTCGCCCCCGGATGGTCGAT
>JAPUIV010000111.1 GCA_027296665.1 Acidobacteriota bacterium
AGCTGCGGAGCATCACGCCGCGGTTGAACAGCGTGCGGCCGGCCGGGGCAACGATCTGGGCCCGGGCCGGTACCGCGGCGGCGAGAGTCAGCAAACCGGCGGAAATCACAACTAATGCACGATGGTTGATAAATTCTCCAGAATTACCCTCTCCACCTTATCCTTGGAGCCGGCTACGGAGTCAAGGAAAAAAGATCTTTAAAGAAAATTTATCTGGGGGTTGGACCGTTTGGGGTAGTATCAAGCCGCAATGCCGCGAGTCCTGAAGAACCTCCTCAAGATCCTCGCAGTTCTGATCGTCCTGTTTCTGTTCCTGTTCAGCATCCAGTTGCTGGGACATTCCTTCAAACTGTTCGGCAGGGGGTTTGCCGAGGGTCTTCTCGCCACCACCGCCAACCCCATCGTTGCCCTGATGATCGGAGTTCTGGCCACGAGCATCGTCCAGTCCTCCTCGACAACTACCTCCATCGTGGTCGGACTCGTCGGCAGCGGCATCCTGCCGGTGGCCCAGGCGGTGCCGATCATCATGGGGGCGAACATTGGCACCTCGATCACCAATACGCTGGTGTCGGTGGGGCACATGGGAAGGAAGGACGAGTTCCGCCGAGCCTTCGCCGGGGCGACCGTGCACGACTTTTTCAACATCATGGCGGTGGCGATCTTCCTGCCGCTGGAGATCTACACCGGGTTTTTGCAGAAAACTGCAACCCGGTTTGACGGATTCCTGGAGGGATACGGCGGGGCGAAGTGGCCCAACCCCTTAAAGATCATCCTCCGGCCTCCCCTCCACGCGGTCGAGAATGCCCTGGAATGGGTGGGTTTCGAAGGACGGATTCTTGCTACTGTAGCATTGATTCTCGCCGTCATTCTGATGTTTCTTTCACTTCACTGGATCGTGAAGTTGATGAAATCGATGATGATGGGGACGATGGAGCGGATCTTTCACCGCGTGGTCGCCCGCAACGCCTTTATCGCCATCCTCACGGGTTTGGTCATGACGGTCCTGGTGCAATCGAGCACGATCACCACATGCCTGATGGTACCTCTGGTCGGGGCCGGCATCCTGACGGTCCGGCAGGTGTTTCCCCTGACCCTGGGAGCCAACATCGGCACGCCGATCACGGCATTGCTGGCCTCGCTCGCGGTGGACCTTCCCGAGGGAACTGTGATAGCATTATGCCACCTGTTCTTCAACCTGAGCGCCGTTTCCCTCGTGTTCATCGTGCCGCCCCTCCGAAAGGTGCCGGTCATTCTCGCTGAAGGACTGGCGCGCAGGGCGACCGAAAACCGGTGGTACATTCCCCTGTATCTGGTGACTGTATTCTTTCTGATCCCGGGATTCTTCATGTTTCTTTTCCGATAGTTCGGAGGATAGGGGAGGTCGACCCGATGTTCAATGAGATCCTGAAAGCCTGGCGGGGTGAGAGTCTGCTCAATGACATGCTCCGCATCTTTGATCGGATGCTGGACGACACCTGCGGCATGTACGACAAGGTTACCTCCTGGCTGTTCCAGAACCAGCGGCGGGAGGCGGCCGGCAAGGAGGTCTATCAGGCGGACCGGCGGGTGAACTCGGCGGAACGGGAGATCCGCCGTATGCTTGTCGAGCACCTGTCGATCTCGCACCGGGATCTGGGTCCCTGTCTGGCCCTGATGAGCACCGTCAAGGACGCCGAACGGATCGGTGACTACTGCAAGAACCTGTTCGAAGTCCTCGAATTGCACCCGGAATCGCTGGAGAAAAACCAGTACACCGCGGAGATGGAATCGATCGCCAAGGAGATCGGCGGCCTGTTCGATCTGACCCGGAAGGCCTTCAAGGAATCGAACGAAGGCGACGCCTCGGAGGTGATCGACCGGAACCGGAAGATCCTGCCGCGTTGCGATCAGGTGCTGGAGAAACTGGTCGAGGACAAGGTTTCCACCCGGGAGGCGGTCACCTATACCCTGATCGCCCGGCACATGAAACGGGTCGCCTCCCACCTGGGCAACATCGCCTCGAGTGTCCTGTTGCCTCTCCACCAGATCGACTATCCCAGCAAGATCCAGAACTGATCCGGAGGGGAGGAATGCGGAAACACTCTGCCCAGATCGGTCTCTTCTGCCTGTATCTCCTATGCGGCTTTGCCTCCGAAGGGGGGCTTCGCGCGGAGGGGGAGCCCGGTCCTGCTTCCGATCCGGTCGGGAGGGCCGCGGCGGCCCTGGCCGAGGACGGTTCCCAGCCGGAACGGTGGCGATCCCTGGTCTTTTCCCTGATGTCGCGCGACGATCCGGGGGACCGGCGCGAAGCGGTTGAGGTCGCTCGGGAGGCGGAGGAGAGATTCCCCACCTCCTCCGAGGTGGTCTCGATTCGCGCCCGGGCCCTGGTCTTCCTGGGAGAGTTCGAGGAAGGTTCGGCAACCGCCCGGAGGGCGATCTCCCTGAAGGAAAGCAATGCCGAGGCGCATGTCGCCCTGGGGGAGGTGTACCTGGCGGAATGGCGGCTGGACGACGCCCAGAGGGAACTGGAGCGGGCCGCGGCGCTGTCGTCCACCCAACCCGATGCTTATTTCCTGCTTGCGTCTCTCTTCGCGAGAAGGAAACTGTATCCTCTCGCCGCGGATAACCTCGAGATCTACAACCGGATCATGAAAGGGGATCAGACGCCTTTCCGCGGGCTCGGTACCAGCAAGGAGGGAAAGGTCGGGGTGTGGCGCGCGATGGGCGGGCGAACCCCGTTCGCGGTTGACGGGGATGCGGTCGTGACCACGGTGCCGATGCACCGGGCGAAGAGCGGCCTCCATCTGATCAAGGTGAAACCGAATGGCGGAAAAAGGGAATGGTTCGATATCGATTCCGGATCGGAGTCGCTTCTGATCTCACATTCCCTGATGCGGAAACTGGGGCTCAAGGAGATCTCCACCACCTTGGTGACCGGGATCGGGGGCAAGGTGGTCCGGAGCCGGACAGCCATTCTCGATAGCCTCACCCTCGGTGATTTCACCATCCGCAACATCCCCGTGGAGGTCATGGAGTCCTTTCCGAAACACAAAGGGAAGGCGGTTTCGGGGAGAATCGGACAGTCCTTCCTGCGGGAATTCATCGTCACCATGAACTTTCCCGGCAAGACCTTCACCCTGGAGCTGCCCCGGCGGCAACTTCAGAACCAGCCGGAAGGGAAGGGACGGGGCCGGCCCTCCCTGAAGCACAGGATTCCGATGTGGTACCCGTCGATCACGATGGGGACCTGGGAGGAAGCGGTGACCGTCCCTTTCCTGTGGGACACCGGAGCGGGCCTGAGTGTTCTCGACGCCCGCCTCTTCGGGTCGAACCTGCCTCTTCCCGCCTTTCAGAAGAAGAGCCGGAAGGGGAAGGATGGGACCGGCGAGATCATCGCGTACAGGAAGTTGGCCGCCTTTTCCCGGCTTCGGATCGATGACCTCACCTTCAGCATTCAACCCACGGTCCTGGACCTCCGCCTGATCAACCGCCGGGCGCCCTATCTCGGGGGTATTCTCGGGGCAGAGGCCATGAAGGATTACCAGGTCACTTTCGATTACTTCCGGGGGGAGCTGCGGCTGCAGAAGGTAAATCTCCCTTCCCGCAAGCGGAACGGTCCGTCCGGATCGGTTGAAAATTGACATCCCGTTCAATTTTGGTTCCGGGAATCAATAGGTTATAATCAATCCTTACCGCGGAGATGCCGAGTTTAATGCCCGAGCACAAATTTCTCAAAAAGCAGCCAAAACGCCTCGCGGTCGTCGACCAGGCCGCCTGCACCGGTTGCGCCGGCTCGCCCGCCTGCGTCATCTTCTGCGAAACGGTCATGGTCAAGAACCAGGTCGTTGACGCCATTCGCGTGGTCGAGGCGCCCCAGAATCCGTTCGAACTGGCGGTGGTCGAGTATGATAAATGCATCGGCTGCGCTCTTTGCGCCAAGGTTTGTCCCTGGGACGCGATCACGATGTACAGCCACGACGAGGCGTTGGAGATCGCTCCCTCCGTGACGATCATCCCGCACCGTCCCGCCCTCGCGTCATGAAATGCCGGTCCCTGTTACGGTCTATGACCCGATCGGTTCCGGGGCTCTCCGTCCTGACTCTTGTCAGCCTGTCTCTCATCGGGTGCAGTGATGATGTGACGGAGATCTTCCAGATCGCGGACTGCGGCCTGGAGCGCCTGGACCTCACCGGCACCTGGACGGTCGCATTCACTGACGATACTTCCATCCTTTTTAACTGCAACGGTGTTGGGCCTGCGCCACCCACCGTGACCGTCGGTCCTCCATCCTTCGTGTTCAACGATATTTCGGTGTTCGCCAGCGCCGCCAACGTCGGGTTCCGGTTCGAGGATTCCGCCAACCTCCTGGACGGAAACGTCGAGGCCGACTCCTGCCTGATGCTCATCTCCCTGTTCGACCAGGACGAATCCCAGTTCCTCCAGTGCTTCGGGACCTTCGACCGGCCGAGCGGCGTCATGCTGGGCGGTTGCGATTCCACCGCGGTGGTCGATCCGCTCAACACCTCGACGGTTCTCGCCGATTGCGACCTCAACCCGATTCTCGGTGTCACGGTCACCATCACTCCCTGAAATGGACTCGATTCGAATCGACGCGAACCGGGATGGGTGCAGGGTCGGGCTGCGCGTCCTGCCCGGCGGTTCAAGAGATTCGATCGAGGGCGCCTTCGACGGCCGGCTCCGGGTCCGCGTGCGTGCGGCGCCCGAACGGGGAAAGGCCAACCGCGCCGTGATCCGACTGCTCGGCCGGTGCCTGGACATACCCGGAAGTTCGCTGGAAATCGTCGCGGGGCACGGCTCGCGCGACAAGGTTCTCCAGGTCCACGGGTTGGATCCGGACCAACTTGCAGCGAAATTGCGGGAGATCTCTCCGAAAAATAAAGCTCCCTGAATGGTCTCCCCCGGGGGATGGTATGATTCGGCCAAACTGAAGGAGATTGAAATGCATTATTCCCATCATTCTGAGAGGCTCCCCTGGAGGGTCTCCGCGGTTCTTGCCGGGGCTTTGATCCTCGCCGCCGCGCCCGGCAGCTTCGCCCAGGAAACGGCCGATCCCCTCGGCAAGGCCTTGCTGGGACCGACCGGGATCATTGAGGATCTGAGGTATCTGTGCGACGTGATTGGCGGAAGAGTGACCGGGACTCCTGCCTGCGAACGATCGATCGACTGGGCCGTGGAGCGGTTCCGGCAGGCAGGCATCGAGAATGTCCGGACCGAGAAGTTCCAGATGCCGGCGGCCTGGGAGGAACTGACCGCACGGGCGGAAGCGATCTTGCCCACCCGGTTCCCCATCCGGGTGGCCTCCATGGGGTACTCGCCGTCCACTCCGGAGGGGGGGATCGTGGCCCCCGTGGTCGATATCGGCGAGGGGAGGGAAATCGATTTCCGTAAAGCCGGGGAGAAGGTCCGGGGGGGAATTCTCCTGCTCCGCTCGGAGATCCTCGATTCCCTGGAGAACCTGTTCCTCGAGTACCTGCGATTGCCCGGCATCATTCAGCGCGCCGAGGAGGCTGGCGCCCTTGCTCTGGTGGAAGTTTCCACCCGGCCCCGCAACCTCCTGTACCGTCATGTGGCCGCCTTCGGCGTAGATGTCGATCTCCCGATCGCCCTGGCTTCGAGGGAGGATTCGATGCGCCTTCTCCGCCTTCTGGATGCGGGAGAGGATGTCCAGATCCGGCTGGCTCTCGATAATAGAAGCCGGGCGCCGTTCGAGAGCCGGAATGTGGTGGCCGAGATCCGGGGAAGCGAACGGCCGGAGGAGATCGTCGTCCTGGGGGCTCACCTCGACTCGTGGGCGCTGGGAACCGGGGCGCTGGACAACGGCTGTAACGTGGCGCTGGTGATCGACATCGCCAGGGCCATTCAGGCCATGGACCGGAAGCCGAGCCGGACGATCCGGTTCGTCCTGTTCACCGGAGAGGAGCAGGGGATGTGGGGCTCGCGGGGATATGTCCGGGCACATCGCAACGAGATGGACCGGCATGTTGCCGCGGTGATCGTCGATCTCGGATCGGGGAGGATCGAGGGATTTTCCCTCGGCGGGAGGTCCGATCTCAAGCCCGCGATAGAGGAGATCCTTTCCCCCTTCAAGGACTGGAACGCGGGTAATCACACCACCGATGCCTTCGTCGGCACCGATAACTTCGACTTTCTGCTGGAAGGCGTTCCGAACCTCGTCGCCAACCAGGACGCGGCGCCGTACCTGCCCGAGTACCATGCCGAGTCGGACACCTTCGACAAGATCGATATCGAGACACTGAAGGCGAACACCGCGCTGGTAGGCCTTCTCATCCGGGAACTCGCCGACCTCCCGGATCGGCTGGGCCCGCGCCAGAACCGTGCAGAGGTAGCGAACCTCATGGCCGAAACGGGTGTCGGCGGCCAGATGCGCACCTTCGGATTCTGGATCGATTGGGAAGAGCGGCGTCGTGGAAGAACGGAGTAGGATCTTCAGGAACTGCCGGCTTTCGCCTTCTTCAACTCTTCGTCGACAAGTTTCTTGAAGGCCTCATAAGGCTGGGCGCCGTTCAGAAACCTGCCGTTGATGAACGAGGCGGGCGTCCCGGTGGCCCCGAGGCTGACCACTTCCCGGGTTTCCTTGTCCACCTCGGCCTTGTGGGTGCGGTTGTCGAGTTCCTTCCCCAGGCGATCGACATCCATCCCGATCTGCCCGGCGATCTCCAGGATCTTTCCTTTCGATAGTGAGCGCGAATTCTTCAGCAAGGCCTCGTGCATCTCGAAGAATTGTCCCTGGTTGCGCGCGGCAATCGCCGCCTCGGCGGCGATGGGGGCCTGGGAGTGCATCGGCAGCGGGTGCTGCTTGTACACGATGCGGAGGTCGTCGGGGTACTCCTTGAGGAGGCGATCGAGGGTCGGACCGACCCTCACGCAGAATGGTCACTGATAGTCGAGGTAGTGCAGGATGGTGACCTTGGCGTTTTTCGGGCCGGCGAAGGCCGCCGCACCCGGCGGGATGTTGTAGACCTTGGCGGGATCGGGGCCCCGCCGCCGGGCTGTTGACTTGGCACGGACCTCACTGACGTTCTTGCCGATGGTGAATTCGGGACGGTTTCCCTCGGCGGCCCACTTCAACTCCTCATCAACCAGTGTTTTGAAAGCCTTGTAAGGCTGGGCGCCACTCAGATACCGGCCGTTGATGAACGAGGCGGGGGTCCCGGTGGCGCCGACGGCGACCGCTTCCCGGGTTTCCCGGGCGACGATCGCCTTGATTTCCTGAGAATCGAGGTCTTTCTGGAACCGGTCGATGTCGAGACCGATCTCCCCGGCAACCTGGATCATCTTTTGACGGGACAGGGTGCGGATGTTCTGGAACAGCTTCTCGTGCATCTCGAAATACTTGCCCTGGGCGTGGGCGGCGAGAACTGCCTGGGCGGCCAGGGGGGCCTGTCGATGCATCGACAGCGGGTGCTGCTTGTAAACGATCCGGACGTCGTCGGGGTATTCCTTGAGGAGACGATCGAGGGTCGGACCGACCCTCACGCAGAACGGTCACTGATAGTCGAGGTAGTGCAGAATGGTGACCTTGGCGTTCTTGGGACCGACGAAGGGGGCGTTCCCGGCCGGAAGGGGGAACTCCACGTACTTGGCCGGCGCCTTTTCCGGCTGGGCCTGCGCGGCCCGGGCCCGATCGGCTTTCTTGCCCTGATTCCTTACCGCGGCGGCGATCTGGGGAACGGTCCTGCCCTGCCTGGCAAGCGCCACAATCTGACTGCCAAGCCCCAGGCTGGTCCGGCAGGTCGAGTCGTCCCGCCGGCACTTGGCCATGTTCATGCCGCAGCCACAGGGGCATCCCTCGGAATTCAGGACCGACATGGCGTTGGCGGCCTGGGTATCGGACAGCCCAGCGAAGTTGAGTCCCTTGATCTCCGCCTGGGTAATCTCGTTGGCGGCCGCGGTGTTGTCGCCGGCGGAGGGTGAACTGCAGGCTGGTAGGAGGAGAAGGGCCAGGAAAGCGGCAGCCGCTGGCAAGATAATCAATCGTTTCAAGTTCATCTCCCTAAAAAAGTTACCCCGGGCTGGGAACGTGCGCAACCTCACCCGGTGGGAATGGGACTCAAGGCTTATTATACGGCAAGGTTTGAAGGGCGACAACCCAATAATGGCCCTCCAGGTTGACCGGGAGGGTAGGTTACGGGAGAATAAACCGGGAGGAACCGGTATTCAGGCCATGAAGATGGAGCAGGAACGCTTGCGGGAGGAACTCCGGACCTGGGGCCGAAGGGCGTTGGGGCAGGTCTGGCGGCGCTCCGAACGGGGCGATCTCCTGAACCCGGAAGAAGAGCGGCTGGCCCGGATCCTGCGTGAGCACCGGGAATTTGCCCCGGTCTGGGCGGCGGCAGCGGACCGAGCCTCCCTGGAGGAGACCGGGGCCGGGGAGATCAACCCCTTCCTGCATGTCCAGGTCCACATGATCGTCGAGGCGCAGATCCGCACTGGCCAGCCACCCGGGGTCGCCAGGGTCATCGGCGAACTGGAGAATTCGGGCATGACCCGCCACGAGGCGATCCATGCCGCGGGCAAGATCCTGACCCTGGAGCTTCACCGGGCAATGGTCGGGAGGGGTGCGTTCGATTCCGCGGCCTACCTCCTGAATCTCCGAAAACTTCCGAGGAGATCCCACTAATATGGCGGGTCGTTCCCTCAGTGAAAAACATCCGGCCGGGGAGGCGGCGATCCTGGAAGAGATCCGCCGGGGGGCCGCCAGCCAGGTGTACCTGATCCATGGCGCCGAGGAATTCCTCGTCGGGGAGGCGGCGCGCCGGATCGTGAAAGAACTTACCGGGAAGGAATCTGAAGAGGCCAGCCTGGTGCGGTGCGAGGAAGACACCATCGACTGGAAGGCGTTGATCGCCCGGCTCCGTACCGGTTCCCTGTTTGAAAGGCGTCTGGTGTTCCTGGTTCCGGGTGCCGGGATCTTCGAGGAAGCGGTCTCGATCCCGCTCCAGCAAGTGGTCGAGACCGGTTTTGGCACCGCGAATATTCTGGTGATCACCGCTCAGGAGGTGGACCGGAGGAGGTCGGTGTACCGGGCGATCCGCAAGGCCGGCCGGGTTCTCGATTTTTCCCCCGGGAGATCCGAACAGCAGCAATTGGTGAACCGGATCCTTAGGGAGCGCCTCGGGGAATCGGGAAAGGAGGCCGGCCGGGAGGTGATCGACCGCCTCAAACTCCGGGTGGGAACCAACCTGAGGCGTCTGGCCAGTGAGATCGAAAAACTGATCCTCTTCGTCGGGGATCGCCGCGACATCCGGATCGCCGATGTCGATGCCCTGGTCGGGGTGAGCCGTGAGGAGCAGATCTTTCACCTTACCGGCGCGCTCGGTTCGGGCGATTATTCGGCGGCCGCGGTGAGCCTCCGCCACCTCCTGGCCCAGGGCGAGCCCTACATGCGCATTCTCGGCTCCCTTCGCCGGCAATTCGAAAAGATTCTGGGTGTCAGGAGCTTCCTCGAAGGAGATTCGGGCTCCGCGTGGCGCCGATCGATGTCCTACCCCGATTTTGAGCGGCGGTTCCTGCCGGCCTGGAAGGAGAAACAGGACCGGGGAGAGATCCCGGCGGGAGATCGCCATCCCTTTGCCCTGTACAAGACGGTACAGCAGGCCGACCGGTTCAACTCCATTGGAGTGGAATCGATCCTCCGGAGGTTGCTGGTGGTGAACCGCGCCATAGTGAAGGGGGCCGGCAGCCCCCCCCTGTTGATAGAGGATCTTCTGTACCAGGTTTGCGCGGTTCAATCGGATCGCCGGTCCTCGCTGTGATAAGATCTTCACCTGCGGGAAAGGGATTTCCATGAGTGCCGCCAATCGCCTGCGATCGAGCCTTCTCATCCTCCTTCCGGCCCTTCTCCTCGCGGCGCCGGGATGCACCGCCGCCGGGTCGGCGGCCGGCCCTGGTTCGGTGCGTGGGGCCGTTCTGGCGGAGTGGGCCGCGAGCCCGATCTGGGATGATGGCCGGGCCGAGATCGCCGCCTACGAGGCGGTGGCGATGCGCTACGGCGAACCGAGGAAGTTCACCGCCTACCTGATCGTCGTCAAGGAAGATTTCTCCCGATCCGAGCTCGTCAAGGCCGATTCCGGCCACGATCCGGCCGACTTGGTGCCGGTCCTGAAGATGAACCAGGTCATTCATTTCGAAACCGGTGTATACGACTACCATCAAATGCTTTCGATCTTCTTCGATAGATCCGACATGATCCCTCTTAAGATGTCCCTGACTCATTTCGAGTGGTGCGGGAACACCTACAAGGAACTCAAGCGGCGCGGCGGCAAGGCCGTGCTCAAGGCGAACACCTACTGGGACGGAATGGCTGAGCGGAGTTTCGATGTGCCGTTCACCGGGCGCACCCTGATGTATGACGAGCTTCCGGTCTGGCTGCGGTCCCTTCCCTGGGGGCCGAAGGAGAGGAACTGGGGAGTCAATTTGATCCCCTCCCAGATCTCCTCGCGGGCGGACGATCCCCGCCCGCGCCCCGCCACTCTCAAGATTCGCCCGGAGGTGGAGGAGGTGCGGGTCGGATCGGAAACTTTGCGGGCCTACCGGGTGGACCTGGAATGGGAAGGGGGAACCGACACCTTCCGTTTCCATGAAGATCCTCCCCATGTCCTGATCTCCTGGGACCGCTCCGACGGCGGGACCTATCGCCTTTTGTGGAGCCGGAGGATGCCCTACTGGAAACTGAACGCCCCGGGCGATGCGGCCCATCTCGGGGTCTCCACTCCGCCGGCGATCGATAACGGCTGATTTCCCTCTTCATTCGAGGCAGATGAACCGCATTCTGAAGTTGGCGGCGGCCGCCGCCGTTCTTGCCGCGGCCGCCGGGTCGGCCGATGCCGGAACCCTCGAATTCCGGTTCATCGGCAATGAAGCGTTCGAGATCACCGATGGCGAGACCACTCTTTTTACCGATTTTCCCTACCGGCCCGGATACGCCGGCTACATGTACTACGGCCTGCGGGAGGTCAAGCGGCGGGCCGACAGCCTTTGCCTGATCACCCACCGCCACCTGGATCATTTCGACCCGAATCTGATGAAAAGAGTCGAATGCACGGTGGTCGGACCGGAAGAGGTCACCGGGCAACTGTTCGGCAACGAGTTCCTCCCCCTGGAAGAGGAGATCCGGTTCCGGACCCTCACCATCCGGCCGATCCGTACGCAGCACGGCGAACTCGAACACTATTCCTATCTGGTCACCTGGCACGGCCTGAAGCTGTTCTTCACCGGCGACACCACCGATTACGACGCGGTGATGAGAGTCGACGGCATCGACGTCCTGTTCGTGACGCCCTGGGTGGCCAGGAAGATACTGAAGCAGGACTTGCCGATCCCGGGAAAGAAGAAGGTCATCTATCACCATCGGGGCAGGGGAGTCATGCCGGGCTGCGGTGAGTGCCTCTGGCCGAAACAGGGAGACGGCTTCCAGCTCACTACAGCGAAGTGATCGATTCGACAACCGGCGCGGTTCGGGGGTATCATTCCGCCACCGACCACCTCGTTTCCCGCGACGGCCGGGAATTCACCTCGTCTCATGAAGGGGGAAATGCTTCCATGGAACACCACAACAAGAAAGCGAGGACGGGTAAGGGGGAATTCCCGACCGGCGTCGACCTGCTGCATGACCCGACCCTGAACAAGGGGACCGCCTTCACCGAAGAGGAGCGGGCCGCCCTGGGGCTCCGGGGGCTTCTGCCGCCGCGTGTCTGCAGCCAGGATGTGCAGATCCAGCGGGTGATGGCGAACTACAAGAAAAAATCGACCGACCTCGAGCGGTTCATCCACATGGTATCGCTCCAGGATCGCAACGAAACGCTGTTCTATCGGTTCGTCCTCGACAATCTCGAGGAGATGATGCCGATCATATACACACCGGTCGTTGGCCTCGCCTGCCAGCAGTTCGGCCAGATCTTCCGGCGCTCGCGCGGCCTGTTCGTCACCGCGAAAGACCGCGGCCAGGTGAAGCAGGTGCTCCAGAACTGGCCCCAAAAGGATATCCGGATCATCGTGGTCACGGACGGGCAGCGCATCCTCGGCCTTGGCGATCTGGGCGCCAACGGCATGGGGATCCCGATAGGCAAGTTGTCGCTCTATACCGCCTGCGCGGGAATCAACCCGTGCCACAATCTTCCGGTCACTCTCGACGTTGGCACCAACAACGAGGAATTGTTGAACGACCCCCTGTACCTGGGGCTCCGCCAACCCAGGATGGAGGGGGAGGCGTACGATTCGTTCGTCGACGAGTTTGTCACGGCAGCCAACGATCTGTTCTCCCATCCCCTGATCCAGTTCGAGGATTTCGCCAACCAGAACTCGTTCCGGCTGCTTCGAAAATACCGGGATGAGATCTGCACCTTCAACGACGATATCCAGGGAACCGCGGGTGTCATCCTTGCGGGTATCTACACCGCCTTGAAGCTCACCGGCGGCAAGTTGAAGGACCAGAAGATCCTGTTCCTCGGCGGCGGCTCCGCGGGGGTGGGCATTGCCGACCTGATCGTTATGGCGATGCGGGAAGAGGGACTCACCGAGCCGGAGGCGCGTCGCCGCCACTGGCTGGTCGACTCCAAGGGACTGGTGGTCAAGAGCCGGGACAACCTGCAGCCCCACAAGATCCCGTATGCCCACGAGGGGGAGTTCCTGTCCGATTTTCTGACCGCGGTGAACAAACTGAAACCGACCATCATCATAGGTGTATCGGGACAACCGAATACCTTCACCCGCGAGGTGGTGGAGGCGATGGGGAGAATCAATGAACGGCCGGTGATCTTTGCCCTGTCCAATCCAACCTCCAAGGCGGAATGTACCGCGGTGGAGGCCTACACCTGGACCAACGGCCGCGCCATATTCGCCAGCGGCAGCCCGTTTGACCCGGTCACCCTCGGCGGCAAGCGGTTCGTGCCCGGGCAGGGGAACAACGCCTACATCTTCCCCGGGGTCGGCCTGGGGCTGACCGCGTGCGGGGCGAAGCACGCCATCGAAGAGATGTTCGCCGCGTCGGCCAAGGCGCTTGCCGGTCTCGTATTGCCGGGTGACCTGGAGACCGGCTGCATCTATCCTCCCCTGACCAAGATCCGGGAAGTTTCCGCCGCCGTCGCTGCCGCCGTCGCCGAGGTGGCGTACCAACGGGATCTCGCCACCCGGCCCCGGCCTGAAAATATTCTCGCCTTCATGAAATCTACCCAATACCAACCGACCTACGGGAGTTACTTGTAATCACCAACGGCGGAATGAGGATCTCTTTCCATGGAGGGGCCGGGACGGTCACCGGCTCCCGCCACCTGCTCGAGGCGGCGGGGACCAGGATCCTGATCGACGCGGGCCTCTTCCAGGGGCTCAAGAAACTCCGGTTGCTGAACTGGAAGCGGCCGGAATTCGATCCGGCGGGGATCGATCACCTGATCCTCACCCATACCCACATCGACCACTCCGGATACATTCCCCGCCTGGTGCGGGAGGGGTTCCGGGGTCCCATCCACTGCACCCGGGCCACCTTTGACCTTGCCAAGATCCTATTGCTCGACTCCGCCCACATCCAGGAACAGGACGCGAAGTACGCCAACCGGAAGGGATTCTCGAAGCACCGGCCGGCCCTGCCGCTCTATACCCAGACCGATGTCCGGAAGGCCTTCGAGCAGTTCCGGCCAGTTCCTTACCAGGAATGGATCGATACCGGCCGGGGCATCCGGGCCCGGTTCCTGCAGGCGGGCCACATCCTGGGCTCGGCGATGGTCGAGCTGGAGGCCGAGGGACGGAACGGCAACTCGACCCGGTTCCTCTTCAGCGGCGATGTCGGCCGTTACGACATGCCGCTCCATCCCGACCCGGCGACGCCGCCTTCCTCGGACATCCTGATCGTCGAGTCGACCTACGGCGATCGGGAGCATGACCCCCAACCGGTGGAGGAACAGATCCGCGTGCCGTTCGAGAAAGTTATCGAGAGGCGCGGAGTCATCCTGATCCCCGCCTTCGCCGTCGGCCGATCGCAGCAGGTGACACTGATCCTGCGCGACCTGATCAACGCCGGCAAGTTGCCTGATGTTCCGATCCATATCGACAGCCCGATGGCGATCAATGCCACCGAGATCTACAGCCGCTACATCGACGAGCATAACCTCGATAGCTGCATCGCCGCGGATGGCCGGAGCCGACTGTTTCCCCGAAATGTCTTTTTTCACCGATCGGTGGAAGAATCGAAGCAGTTAAATCGTTTAAAAGGACCCAGGGTGATCCTGTCCGCGAGCGGCATGATGACCGCAGGCCGGATCCTGCACCATCTGTCGCAACGGCTGCCGCACCGGGAGAATCTCCTCTGCCTGGTGGGCTACCAGGCGGCGGGAACCCGGGGCAGGACCATCCTGCAGGGCGGGAAACAGGTCCGGATCCACGGACGGAACGTGCCGGTCCGGGCGGAACGGTTAATCGTGCACGGGCTGTCTGGACACGCCGACCGTAACGAACTGATCCGGTGGATCGGCTCGGCCCCGAGGCCTCCCGCGACCGTCTTTGTCACGCACGGCGACCCGGAGGCGGCCAGCTCGCTCGGCAAGGCGATCGAGAAGAAGTTCGGATCGAGGGTGTTCATCCCGGCCCTCGGCGATCATTTTGATCTCGATTCGATCCTGAAAAAGGGAAGGAACCGTTCATGAAGAAACAGCCACAGGATGCGGAGGAGCGGATAGCGCGGCTCATCGCCAGCCGATCCTACACCCGGGCGGATCGCGATATCGATCTCCTGCAGAGCGACCGGATGCGCCCGGTCCGGCTATTGCTGGATTATCAGAAGGCGGAGATCGTCCTGCAGGAGCAGGGGATCGAATCGACCATAGTCGTGTTCGGCGGCACCCGGATCCTGGAGCCGGCCCGGGCCCGGGAAAAGGTGGAACAGGCGCGGGCGGCCCTGGAGCAATCTCCCGGGGATCCGGCTCTGAAGCGCAGGGTGGCGGTGGCGGAATCGATCCTGGCGAAGTCTCCCTACTATGATGTGGCCCGGGAGTTCGGCAGGATCGTCAGCACCACCTGCCAGGTTTCCGGAAAATGCGAATTCGTCGTGGTCACCGGCGGCGGCCCGGGCATCATGGAGGCCGGCAACCGCGGCGCCTTCGATGTCAACGCCAAGACGGTGGGGCTCAACATCACTCTGCCGCACGAGCAGTTCCCGAATTCCTACATCACCCCCGACCTCTGTTTCCAGTTCCGCTATTTTGCCCTGCGAAAGCTGCATTTCCTGAAACGGGCAAAGGGACTCGTGGCCTTTCCGGGTGGCTACGGCACCTTCGACGAACTATTCGAGACCTTGACACTGATCCAGACCCGAACCGTCCAGCCGATGCCGGTGATCCTGGTCGGCAAGAAATTCTGGAACCGGGCCTTCGATGCCCAATTCCTGGCGGACGAGGGAGTGATCGATCTGGAGGACCGGGATCTGTTCGTGTTCGCCGAAACGGCGAAAGAGATCTGGAACCATATTCTGGAATGGCACAAGGCCCGGGGAACGAAAGTTCTCAGTGAATAGGGGAGTGAAACATGGCCGGTTCGGGCAAGAAGGTGAATGACCACGAGTTGTCAGCCGAACAGATACGGTGGCGGTGTGATCCCGGCCGGTTCGGTTTCCGGGTCACGGAAGATCTGGGTGAGTGCCCCATCGATATCATCGGGCAGCCGCGCGCCATGGCGGCCCTGAAACTCGGGTTCGATCTGAGGAGCGACGGCTACAACATCTTCGTTTCCGGCGAGGTTGGGACCGGACGGTCGACCGCGGTCCGGAAAATCCAGGAAACGTTGAAATTCCCGGACAAACCGCCGGACGACCTGGTATACGTGAACAATTTTGGCGATTTCGACCAGCCCCGCGTCCTCTTCCTGCCCGCCGGCCGGGGTTGCGCCTTCCGGAAGGGGATGGAAGATCTGGTCGATCGATTGCGGAAGAGTCTTCCCGCCCTGGAGGCCTTTCGAAAACAACGGGTCGAGTTGGTCGAGGCGGCCAAGGAACACCAGAAAAAACGGCTCAAGAGGTTCGAGAGACAGGTGGCCCGGCGGGGGTTCACGGTCGTCCAGGCCCAGATGGGGACCCTCATCCGGCCTCTCATCATGCCCCTGGTCAAGGGGAAGCCGGTCGATCTGGGCCATCTGGAAGGGATGGTGGAGAAGAAGAGATTCGCCAGGAAGGAATTCGAGAAGATCAAGGACAAGCACGGGAAGCTTTTCCAGGAGATGGAACTGCTGTTCAAGGATCTCCGCAAGATGGAACGAAAGCTGAAGGAAGATCTCGAGACGTTGGACAGACGCCTGGCCGAACCGGTGGTCCGCCAGGCGGTCGACGAAATGCGGGAGTTGTTCGACAGCCCCGGGGTTCTTTCCTTTCTGGGGCAGGTGCAGATCGACATTCTACTGAACCTCGACCGGTTCCGGAAGCCGGTCGAACCTGGATCGCCCGACTCGGAGGAAGAAGAAACGCGTGCCGACGCGCCCGATACCCGGGTCCCCTACCGGGTCAATGTCATCGTGGACAACGGGGCGACCAAGGGGCGGCCGGTGATCTGGGAGACCGCGCCCAACTACCGGAACCTGTTCGGCACCATCGAAAAGATCCAGGACCCGTCGGGCCACTGGATCACCGACCACACCCGGATCAAGGGGGGAAGCCTGGTCCGGGCCAACGGCGGCTTTCTCATCCTGGACGCCCTCGATCTGCTGAGCGAGAAGGGAGTTTGGCCGGCCTTGAAGCGGGCCCTTCGCACCAAGAAGATGGAGATCCAGTCGTTCGATCCCCTGAACATCTTCGCCGGGGTTTCGATCAAGCCCGAGCCGATTCCCCTGGATCTCAAGGTGATCCTGATCGGCACCAAGCAGATCTACCGCATGCTGTACTCCCTGGACGAGGACTTCAAGAAGATCTTCAAGATCAAGGCCGATTTCACCCTGCGCACCCGCTTGAACGACAAGGAACTGTACAACTACGCATGTTTCATTCATAAAAAATGCACCGATGAATCGCTGCCCCCCTTCCGCCGGGAAGCGGTGGCGGCGGTGGTCGAGCATGGTGTCCGGCTGGCGGGACGCCAGGGGCATCTGACCACCCGGTTCAAGGATATCGCCGACGTGATCCGCGAATCCGGTTACTGGGCCTGCCAGGAAAAGAGGAAACAGGTCGAGGAGCGCCACGTGGATCGCGCCCTCGCGGAGGGCCGCCGCCGGGTGAATCTCCTCGAGGAGGAGTTTCGCGATCGGATGGCCGAGGGCACTCTTCTGTTGAACATCGAGGGAGAGAAGACCGGACAGGTGAACGGCCTGGTCGTGCTGGATGTGGGAGACCATGTCTTCGGCCAGCCGGCGCGGATCACCGCGGTGACCGCAATGGGCCGGGGGGGGATTCTCGACATCGAGAGAGAGAGCAAGATGGCGGGCTCGATTCACACCAAGGGAGTCTTGATCCTGGCCGGGTTCCTGCGCGAGCGGTTCGCCCAGGACAAGCCGCTGGCCCTGTCGGCCAGTCTCTGTTTCGAGCAGAGCTACGGTCTGGTCGACGGCGATTCCGCCTCCTCGGCGGAACTCTACGCTCTCCTGTCCAGCCTGTCCGGTATCCCGATCCGCCAGGGCATTGCGGTGACCGGATCGGTCAATCAGAAAGGCGAGATCCAGCCGATTGGCGGTGTCAATGAGAAGATCGAGGGATTCTTCGACCTGTGCAACAGGAAGGGGCTGACCGGCGAGCAGGGAGTCATGATCCCCGCGAGGAACCTGCAGGAGCTGATGGTCCGCAAGGACCTCGTGGAGGAGGTCCGCAAGGGGCGCTTTCATGTCTGGGCGGTATCGGAGATCGAGGAGGGTATCGAGATAATGACGGGAGTGCCGGCCGGCCGGCCGGCCGCCGGCGGCGGGTATCCGGAGGGAACCCTCTTCGCGAAGGTGGACGCCAGGTTGAAGAGCCTCGCCCGCGGCGTGCGGGAATTCGATCCTGCCGCCCCCAAGGGAAACAAGGAAGGGTGAGTGGTGAAGAGGACCGATCCGAAGTTCATCCCCTTGAAGGACTACCGCGAGTTCCCCGTTGTGGAAATGAAGCGCCGCGCAGCGGCATTTTTTTCCGATCTGCGCCGCCGGAGGACGGTGCGGCATTTTTCCGATCGGCCTGTCCCCGCCGCCATCATCGATGACTGCCTGCGCGCCGCGGGCACTGCTCCGAGCGGGGCCAACATGCAGCCCTGGCATTTCGCGGTGGTCACAGACCCCGGCCTGAAACGGCAGATCCGGGAAGCGGCGGAACGAGAGGAAGAGGAATTTTACAGCAAACGGGTGCCGCCGGAGTGGCTGGAGGCGCTCGCCCCGCTCGGGACCAACCAGAACAAGCCCTTTCTGGAAAAGGCGCCATTCCTGATCGTGATCTTCGCCCAGATCTTTGGCCTGGGCCGCGGTGGGCGGAAGATCAAGCATTACTATGCCCTCGAATCGGTCGGGATCGCCACCGGCATCCTGATCACCGCGCTCCATAATGCAGGACTGGTGTCGCTCACTCATACCCCGAGTCCGATGGGGTTTCTGAACCAGATCCTGGGACGTCCGGCCAACGAGCGTCCTTTCCTGATCCTCGTGGTGGGTCATCCCGCCGCCGGAGCGGTGGTTCCGGATATCGGCCGGAAGTCGCTCGATGAAATCCGCACCAAGTTCTAAATCGAAAACCGAGATCCGGCGATCGATCCGCCGCGGACTGCTGCGCTGGTTCCGGAACCACCCTCGCCCCATGCCGTGGAGATCGACGCGCGATCCCTACCGGATCTGGCTCGCGGAGATCCTCCTGCAGCAGACCCGGGTACGCTCCGCCCTGCCGTACTACCGGAAGTTTCTCGAGCGGTTTCCCGACATGGAAAGTCTCGCCCGGGCACCCTTCCGCGATGTGCTGCGGGCGTGGTCCGGGCTCGGCTACTACGCCCGTGCCCGGAACCTGCACGCCGCGGCCGGCGAGATCCTCCGCCGTTTCGATGGCCGGATCCCCGATACCCGGACCGCACTCCTGGCGCTGCCGGGCATCGGTCCCTACACGGCGAGCGCCCTTCTCAGCTTCATTCACGGGAAACGAGAGGGAGTGGTCGATGGCAACGTCGCCCGAGTCCTGACCCGCCTGTTCCTTGTGCCCGGGAACCCGCGTTCCGGTCCGGTCCTCGAACGGCTGCGCGGCATCGCCGACGACCTCGTCCCTGCTCGCCGGTCCAGGGACTTCAACCTGGCCATGATCGATATCGGGGCGGCTATTTGCCGGCCCCGGGCGCCCCGCTGCCCGGAATGTCCCCTTGTGACGCACTGCCGGGCCCGGGCTGAAGACCTCCGGGAGCGGTATCCGGAGATCCCACCCCGGCGAAAGACGGAACGGGTCGGTCGCCTGGTGGCGGTGATGCATCGCGCCGACCGCCTCTTTCTGGTGCGCCGGCCGGAGAAGGGCCTGCTCGGCGGGATGTGGGAGTTCCCGGGTTACGACTCCCGCGCCGGGGCCAGGGGAGCCGGCCGCCTGTCGCGCGAGCTGACGCGGCGGTGGAAAATTCCCGTGCGAGCCGCCGGGGAGCCGGCGGTCGCCGAACATTCGATCACCTACCGGTCGATCCGGGTCCATGCCTTCCGTGCTACCATTCCTGCGAATGCGGAAATTCCTGGTGGTGAGTGGATCCGCGGGCGGGACCTGGCCCGGTACCCGATCACGACCGCGACCAGGAAGATCCTCGAAAGGAAAAAATCGTGAAGGAGATCGACAGCGGCTACCGGAAGCTGATTCTGGTATGCGTCAATGAACGGGAGGCCGGGGAAGCCGCCTGCGGATCTCGAAACAGCAAGGAGATCCACCTGCGTCTCAAGGCGATCGTGAAATCAAAAGGATTGTCCAGGACCATACGGGTGTCCCGCACCCGGTGCCTGGGGAAGTGCGAGGTCGGTCCCACCGTGGTGATCTTTCCGGAGAACCGGTGGTACGGCGGCGTCACCCTGGAGGACGTGGAAGAGATCCTCAATCGCCATCTGGAACCGCCCGAGTGACTCCCGGGACGGACGGAAAGAGGCCAGCCATTGACCCATTCTCCGCGTGAGGTTGATGCCGCGTTTCGCTACTGCGAGCGGATTGCCCGGGACCATTACGAGAACTTCCCCGTTGGGTCGCTTCTCCTGTCCAAAAAACGGCGCAAGCATCTGTACAGCATCTATGCCTTTTCCCGCGCCGCCGACGATTTTGCCGACGAGATCGAATACCAGGACGACCGGGCCGAACGGCTCTCGGACTGGCGGGAGCGGCTGCGGCGGTGCGCCCGCGGGGAGGCCGACCATCCCGTTTTTATCGCGCTCGGGCGCACCATCGAAACCTGCGGGGTGCAGGTGGAACTGCTGGATGACCTGCTCAAGGCCTTCGAGCAGGATACCCGGGTCCGGCGTTACCGCACCTTCGAGGATCTCCTCGGTTACTGCCGGAATTCGGCGAATCCGGTCGGCCGGCTCGTCCTGACGGTCTTCGGCTACCGGGAGGAGAGCCTGTACCGCCTGTCGGATTCGATCTGCACCGCCCTGCAACTCGCCAATTTCTGGCAGGATGTCCGGATCGATCTCGCCAAGGACCGGATCTACCTCCCCGCCGTCGATATGGACCGGTTCTCCTATTCCGAGGAGGACCTCAGGGCGGGCAGGGTGAATCCGGCCTTTCGCAGCCTCATGAAGTTTCAGGTGGACAGGACCCTCGACATGTTCCGGGCAGGTGGCTCGCTTCCCGGCCAGGTCCGCGGCCGTCTGGGGCTGGAACTCCGCTGCGTCTGGATGGGAGGGACCCGGATCCTGCGCCGCATCCAGTCGGTCGATTACGATGTCTTCCATCGGCGGCCCCGGCTCTCCTGGCGGGACAAGGGGGCGATCCTGCTGGGCGGGTTGTGGTGGCGGCAACCCGGGCGAGAGGAGAGTTGAACGGCTGATGAAGGATGCCCTCGCGGACTATTGCCGGCAGCGGACGAGACAGAGCGGGACCAGTTTCTATTACGCCTTTCGTCTCCTTCCCGCCCCGCAGAGGGACGCGATCTATACCGTCTACTCCCTTTGCCGGGAGATTGACGACGTTGTGGACCGGCCGGAGGCGGGGACGGATGAACGCGCCGCTCTCCGATCATGGCGCCACGAACTGGACAGTTGCTACAACGGAACCCCTACCCATCCGATCACCCGGAACCTGCAGAGAGTGCTCCGGACATTCCCCATCCCGAGACAGTATTTCCACCAGCTGATCGATGGCGTGGAAATGGATCTGCACCGGGCCCGATACGATACCTTTCAAGAACTTTACGACTACTGTTACCGGGTTGCCTCCGTTATCGGACTGATCTGCCTGGAGATTTTTCATTGCCGGCACTCCCCGGCGGCCCGCCGGTACGCGGTCAATCTCGGTATCGCCTTCCAGTTGACGAATATTCTCCGGGACCTCGCGGTCGACGCGGGCCGGGGACGGATCTACCTGCCGGCGGAGGATCTCCAGCGGTTCGGGTATTCAGAGGAAGACCTGTTTGCCCATCGGCTGTCCCCTTCATTTGTCGAGATGATGCGGTTTCAATGCGGCCGCGCCGGAAACTTTTTCCTCTCCTGCCGCGAGTCGATCAGCCGGGAGGATCGGTCGCGATTGTTCGCCGCCGAGGTGATGCGCAACACCTACGAGAAGGTATTGAAGAAGATCGAGAAATGCCGGTTTGATGTCTTCCGGAACCAGGTCCGCCTGCCCGGCCGGGAGAAGATCTGGATCGCCGGGCGCACCTGGCTCTCATCCCGGGTGTTCTCCTGATGGACTCGAGACCCACGGTCGCCGTACTGGGAGCCGGTTGGTCGGGCCTTTCGGCCGCGGTACGGCTGGTCGAGGGAGGGTGCAGGGTGATCCTCCTGGAGAAACGGGCGGTACCCGGCGGGCGGGCACTCTCTTACACTGACAACGATAGCGGGGACGCCCTCGACAACGGCCCTCATATCTTCCTCGGTTGTTATTCCGGAACGATCCGTTTCCTCGACGCGATCGGCGCCGGCGCCCGCCTCCGTTTTTCCCGGCGGTTGCGGCTCGCCTTTATCGACCGGGAGCGGGGAGCGTTCCAGTTCCGCTGCCCCTCCCTGCCCTCGCCGTGGAATCTTCTGGCCGGTCTTCTCGGGCTGCGGGGACTCGATCTCCCCGATCGCTTCCGGGCCCTGCGGTTGGGCGCCTGGGCGCGAAGACTGACCGAATCCGATCTCCAGCGACTGGAATCATCGACTCTGGAAACATGGCTGGCGAAGGCCGGCCAGACTCCCGCCATCCGGCGGGTGATCTGGGATCCGATCGCCATGGCCGCCTTGAACGAGGATCCGGCCGTCGCCTCGGCCGCGGTGTTCGCCCGGGTGTTTCGTGAAGCCTTTCTTTCCGGCGGGCCGAGCGGTATTGGCCTGAGCGCATTCGGACTCAGCGATCTGTATGCCGGACCGGCCCTCCGATTCCTGGAGAAGAACGGGTGCGAGGTGCGGTTCCGCTCCGGGGTCTCCCGCATTCTCATCGGGCCCGGGGGGGTCGACGGCCTTCAACTTGGCGACGGGACCCGGATCGCCGCCGATGCCTACCTCAGCACCCTTCCGCCGCGAGACCTCCAGGCGGCGCTGCCCCGGACCACATTCCACTCCGATCCCTACTTCCGGCGGATCGCCTCCCTGGAAACCTCCCCGGTCGTCTCCATCCATTTGTGGTACGACCGGAAATTCCTCGAAGAACCGTTTGTCGGGCTTCTCGGCACACGGACCCAGTGGCTTTTTGATCGAAGGGCGATCCTGGGGAGCGAGGGTGAAGGTTCCGGTCTCTCCGCGGTGATCAGCGCCGCCCGTTCCTACATCGATTGGCCCGCATCTGATATCATCGCCATGGCCGAGGAGGACATCGCCGCGTGCGTGCCCGCCGCGCGGCGGGCGCGGCTTCTCAGGGCCAAGGTGGTCAAGGAGCGCCACGCCACTTTCTCCCCGCGGGCCGGAAGTTCCCGGTTGCGGCCCGGACCGCGGACACCCATTCCCAATCTGATTCTCGGCGGGGACTGGACCGACACCGGATTGCCCGGGTGCATCGAGGGCGCGGTACGCAGCGGTGAGCGGGCCGCGGCCGAGGTGGGTCGTTTCGTTTTGGAGGACAGAACGGTTGAGTGAACCAACGATGGTCACGGCGGCAATTATCGAACGGGATGGAAAGATCCTGATCTGTCAAAGGAAGGCCGACGGCCCCTTCCCGATGCGCTGGGAATTCCCGGGCGGCAAAGTGGAGCCTGCCGAGGAGAAAGGTCAGGCGATCGCCCGGGAGTTGAAGGAAGAACTGGGGATCGACGCGACCATCGGCAAGGAGGTCTTCCGGACCCGGCACCGGTACCCCGGCGGTGTCCATATCGACCTTACCGTTTTCCGGGTCGAGTCGTTCGAGGGAGATCCGCGGAATCTCGCCTTCGAGGCGATCTGCTGGGTGAAACCCGTTAAGCTGGAATCGTTCGATTTCCTCGCCGCCGATCGCGCCCTGATCGAGTGGTTGGGGAAGCAGCCGCGGGACGCGTGATCAGGGCCGCCCGATCTTCTTCTGGTGAATGAGGAATTCCGACTTCAGGGTCTCGAACAGCGTCTCGCGCCGGTCGTAGAGCCTCTTGAGGGGGCGGGGTTCGCGGCGGTTGATGGCGTAGGCGGTCATCAAGGGCAGGGCCACCGTGGTGTCGCAAAAAACCTGGACGGCATCGGGGAGAAGTTCGGGGTTCACCTTCCCCCAGCTGACCGCCTCGGATGGGGTGGCGCCGGAAAGACCGCCGGTGTCGGGGCGGGCATCGGTGACCTGGATGTAGTGTTCAAAGCCCTTGATGTCGAAGCCGAGGATGTCCTGGAGCTGGGGCTCGGTCTGCAGGGCGAAGTTCTTCGGCGCCCCGCCGCCCAGGATCAGGATGGCGTTCTTGCCGTCGTTGTCGCGGGCACCGTGCACGATCGCCGCTGCCTCGTTGACATCGCGGGACACGTCGATCTTGGGGCCGCGGCCGCGCAGCTCCAGTTCGGCGATGTTCAGCGCGATGGAGCTGTCGCCGGGGGAAGCGACGTAGAGGGGCACACCGGTCCGGTAGGCGGCGGTCAAAAGGCAACTGTTTTCCAACCCCAGTTGTGTTTCCCGTTCCACCAGATACCGGCCTATGCCGTTGTGCAGTTCCGCCGTTGACATTTCCCGCCGGAATTCTGATTGCGCCAGGATCTCCCGGAGGAACTTGTCGGTGGCCAGCAGGTCGTCGAAGGCGATGAGGACGTCGTAGATCCGGACCACCCGTTTCTTCCACAGGTCCCGGTCGTCCATCTTGTGGTCCCCCTGCCGGATCGCCAGGCCGAGCCCGTAATGGGCGTCGTGGTACAGATTGGCTCCGGTGGTGACGATCCAATCGACGAAACCGTGCTGGACCAGCGGCACCAGGCAGGAACCGGAAAGACCCGCCGGGGTCAGGGCACCCGCGAAGGAGAGTCCCACGGTGACGTTCTCCTCGAGAAACCGTTCCGCGAACAGGCGGCAGGCCTTCTGCAGCTTCCCGGCGTTGTAGGCGAGAAAGGTGGAATCGATCAACTGATCCACCTGCATCCGGGGTTCGATCCCGGCCGGCTCGACTTTTCGCCCGGAAAGATACTGTTCTCGGTCGCTCATTTCCCCTCCACGGTATCTGCTCGAAGCGATGAGATGGGCGGATTATAGAAGAATCAAGTCCCCTTGTCGAGGAGATCCAGGCGGGAACGATTTATGTTATGATTACCTCAAAAGGCATCCTTGGAGGCAAGCGCGATCATGACGACCGTATCCTGTTTTGATGACTGGGTGGACCTGTTCGGCGCGTGGAAGAAGGATATCGGCCTCGATTCCTCCGTGACGCGGGAATATGAGTTCGAGACAAAGCTCGATAACCTTCGCAGCCCCGAGATCGAATTCGGGGACTACGCCGGCCGGAATCGGTGGGAACGGGTTCTCGACATCCCCGATCAGAGGATCCGCGACGCGCTGGAGCATCTCATCGTCTACCAGGGGGACACCGAGTTCGCCTCGGTCGAACAGCAGCGGGACCTCATCTCCTCCGCTCCCAACGATTACGAACTGTACTCGCTGGTCCGGGTCATGCGGGAGGAGATGCGGCATGGCTGGCAGATGAGTTACCTGCTGGTCACCCATTTCGGCCACTCCGGCCGGATCGAGGCGCAAAAACTTCTGGAGCGCCGGGCCTTTCAGAACACCCGTCTCCTCGGGTCGTTCAACGAGAAGGTCCAGAACTGGCTCGATTTCTTCGTCTACACCGAATTCATCGATCGGGACGGCAAGTTCCAGCTCCAGATGCTGATGGGTTCCTCCTTCGCCCCCCTGGCCCGGAGCATGGGGCCGATGCTCAAGGAGGAGTCCTTCCACCTCGGCACTGGCCACAATGGTCTCCGCCGGATCCTCGAGGCGGGCAAGATCCCGGTCTCGATCATCCAGAAATACTTTTACAAGTGGATCCCCACCGCCTACGATCTGTTCGGAGTGGACACATCCTCCTCCGCGCACTGGGCTTACGTCTGGGGGCTCAAGGGGAGGTTCGATGAGGCCACCAATAAGGGTCCGGCCGACAAGGAGCATCTCAACGAGGCGGCCCGTAACCTCTACATCCAGGAAATCGAGGGGCTGGTCGATACCCTGAACCAGTTGATCCCGGAGGAGCAGACGAAACTCCAGATTTCCAGCCTGAAGTTCCGCCGCAAGATTGGCGACCTGGCCGATCAGAAATTCAGCGTCGAGGGCAACCCCATGGCCGCCGCGGAGTACGAATCGTACCTGCAAGATGTCCTGCCGGGTCCCGAGGACCAAAAGATTCTGGATGCGATCCTCGGATCCGGAGACTGGATCGCCCCCAAGGGGCCGGAATCGGTGCAGTGATCCGATGCCGGCAATTTCCCCAAGATCTCTGGAAACCTTTCCCAACCCCAACCCCGAGCGGGACTATGAGATCCGTTTCGATTGTCCCGAATTCACCTGCCTCTGCCCCCGTACCGGGCAGCCCGACTTCGCCACCATCCGGATCCGTTACGTGCCGGATCGTCTTTGCGTCGAGTTGAAATCGTTGAAGTTGTACCTGTGGTCATTCCGGGAGGAGGGGGTGTTCCACGAGGCGGTCACCAACCGCATCCTGGACGATCTTGTCACCGCCTGTTCGCCCCGCAGATTGACGGTGGAAGGCGACTTTCTCATCCGCGGGGGGATCCACACCGTCGTCAAAGTCAGCCACCCGCCGGGGTCGTAACGGCGCGCTCACCACGTTCCAAACGAGGGGGGGGATGGTAGCGGTACGGGGAATCGAACCCCGGTTTGATGGCTGAGAACCACCCGTCCTAACCCCTAGACGATACCGCCACTCGAAAAAGGATAATGAGCAGGCCGGTCCCTGTCAAGATCCCCTCCTGGTTTGACAATCCCGAGACTCGGACGTAGAGTGGCGGCGCCAAAGGAGCCAGAAAATCCTCGCGATGCCGGCTGAAAACCATAATAAAAAGCTCAAGATCCTGCTGGTGGACGATGTCAAGCTGTTCCTGGAGGTGGAGAAAACATTCTTCCTTCGCCGCGGCTACGAGGTGTTCATCGCTCATTCAGGTGACGAGGTGCTGGCCATGGCCCGGGAGAAGTTCCCCGACCTCATCCTCATGGATTACGAGATGCCGGGGATGAACGGGGACGAGGTCTGCAGGGCCGTCAAGGCAGACCCGAAATTGCGCGCCATTCCGGTCATCATCATCAGCCAGCATTACTCCAAGGAGATCCTGGAACGATGCTTGCAAGCCGGATGCGTCGATTACCTCACGAAACCGGTCGATCAATCGGTGATACTCCGGCGGGTGTCCGAGGTCCTCAACATCTCCGATCGAAGGCACATCCGGGCGACGGTGATGGTGACGATCGACCGCGGTGTCACAAAGACGCAGTTCCTCGGCAAGGCCTTGAACATCAGCGAGAGCGGCCTCTTCCTGGAAACCACCCGGCCTCTGGAGATCGGCAGCAGTTTCAAGATCTCCTTCCTTCTTCCCCGTGTGGAGCAGAGGGTGACCGGCACCGGAGAGGTGGTCCGGCTGGAGGGGATCGATTCGCCGCGGACCTACGGGGCGGGGCTGCGATTCCGGGACCTCTCCGAGCGGTCCCTCGAGTCAATCCGGCATTACGTGAAACTGGAAACCGGATAACGATCCTGTACTGTTTCTGGAGCTTCTACCGTGGTATCATTGTAAAAGTGGATATCACCGGGAGGATGGGATGAAATCATCGAAGGGATTCACCCTCATTGAGCTCTTGATTGTGGTTGCCATCATCGCCCTGATCGCCACCCTGGCGATGCCGAACATCCGCGAGGCGATGCAGAAGGGGAAACAGACCGCCACGATCGCGGACATGAAGACCATTGGCGAGGCGATCATCCAGTACGACCTGGAATACGATACCTATCCCAAGGCAAGCGCCACCTCCCTGGAAGTGTTGAGACCGCTCCTCGAACCGAGGTACCTCACGGAGCTCAAGGCCAAGGACCGCTGGAGACACGATTTTGTCTATGAAGGTGGAGTGGATGCCTTCACTCTCCTCAGTTACGGCAAGGACGGGATTCCCAACGGGCCCCTCCAGGGCATCATCACCGACTTCAACCACGACATCAGGTACGTGAGCGGCAGGTTCAAGACCAAGCCTTGAATTAGCGCTCAAAAAATCGATCCCTCCGAATCTTCCACTCTCGAACCTCAGCTTCCCAGGATCTCGATGAGCTCGACCTCGAAGATGAGCGTGGCGCCGGGGGGAATCATGGGCGGACGGCCCGAGTCGCCGTAGGCGATCGAGGAGGGGCAGATCAGCCTCGCCTTGCCTCCCACGGCCATCTTCTGCAGAGCCTCGCCCCAGCACGGGATGACACCGTTGAGGGCGAAATCCGCCGGTTGGCCGCGATCGTAGGAACTGTCGAACTGCTCGCCGTCCCTCAGGGTGCCGCGGTAGTGCACCCGGACCCGATCGGTCGCACCGGGGCTGGCTCCGTTTCCCTTCTCGGTCTCGAAGTAGATCAGGCCCGATGAAGAAGCCTCTGCCCCCTCTTCACCGGCGGCCTGCGCCAGGAAATCTGCTGAGACCGCCTTCTCGGCCTCCGCCTTGCGTTGGGCCCGCGCCTGGGCCAGAGCCTGGATCTTGGGGCCGTACTCCTGTATCGAATAGCGGGGCTCCACACCGTTGACAGTGTCCTCTATCCCCGCCTCGACGACCTCGAGTTCGGCCGGGCTCAAGTCCAGGCTGGCGAGATTCATGCCCACCGACACGCCCGCCATGTACAAAGTCTTATCGTCTTCGGTCTCAATTGCGGTCGTATCGGCTTTCGGTCCGCCCCCGGGCTCGCCCCCCTTACAGCCCGTAAGGGTGAACCCCGCGCTGATCGCGGCTATGGCCAGAAGCATGGTTGTCGTGGGTCTCATGAATACCTCCTCATTATTGGTTCCGGGGAAGCGCCTGACTCCTCCCTGTCGGTCGGAAGCGGGCATCATATCGCGGATCGGCCGGAATAGGGAGTTCTGATTCCCAAAATTCTTGAAAAGGTGCGAGAATGCGCCGCGTTATGAGAAAAAAGACGGGCGGTCCACTACGGGCCTCCTTTTAGCCTTCGCGGAATCTGATTACTACTGTGAATTTAACGTCGACAGGCTTCCCGTTCTGTTGGACGGGTTGGTAACGCCATTTCTTTACAGCTTTTGTAGCTTGTTCAATGAATGCCGCCTCGATTTTAGGGTTTGTGTTTATTTGTACCTTGAGGGGTTCCACATTCCCCACTGTACCATCTTTGCGGATTACTAACTGAAGAATGACATCCGCTTCGATCATTGTTCTCCTGGCAATACTTGGATACCTCGGCGCAGTGAATTTCTTTCTTACTGGATAGGTAACACCCTCTACATCTGCGGGGGCGGGATCGTTCCTACTTGGCGGTGAAAGGTATTCTGACGAGGAAATCTTTGAGATCTTCATGCTCTCATCCCCAGAAAGAACTAGTGATGTGTTACCGAGAGACAGAAGAAACAAGGCGACAGACGCGGCGAACAAAACCATGGTGATGCGTTTCATGGGTGCCTCCTGAGGGACGAAACGACGGCCACACACGGGCCTCCTATTCGATTGTGACGGCTGTGTCCGCACCTTTATACCCTGGACATAGACGGGAGATCAAGGGTATTCAGGTGGTAGGAATTTATTGATTCTTATAAGTTTATTTGAATGAAAGGAGTGGATCCGGGACAGGGATTCGAACCCCGATCGCTTGATTCAGAGTCAAGAATTGCACTTTGACCAAACTCGTTATCTCTCTGAGTGTTAGCAAGTTACACGTTTCACCCGACTGCACACCTGGCACACTTTGCACCCGATCCAGCGGTGAAATAGCACCAGG
>JAPUIV010000112.1 GCA_027296665.1 Acidobacteriota bacterium
CCGGGGCGGTTTCAGGATGGAACTTCCCGAGTCGCGATACATTCGGTACAACGACCGGCAGATCCGGCGGTGCCGGTCGTCCTCCGCGCGTCCCCGCGGCGCCGATCCTTTCCTGTCGGCCACCGAGAGGAGAAGGAGCAGGGGAAGGTCGTCTTCCAGGTCCCGGATCACGCGCCGCAAGGCCCGTTCCCCCGGCCGCCCCTCGGTGAGCCAACCGGCGCGAAGATGGTGCAGGGCGAGCCGTTCGATGCGCGCCGCCCTCTTGCCGGGGAACCGCATCCGGCGCGAGATCCCGGCGGTCAATGTGCGGGAGATCCGTTCGTGGCCGTAAAAATGGATGGAGCCGTCCGGATCCTTCTTGTGGGCGGCGGGCTTTCCCAGGTCATGGAAAAGTGCCGCGTACAGGAGAACCAGGATCTCCTCAGGTTCCGGTTGTTCTTCCAGGAAGAAGGTCCGGCCGAGGCGGGGCCAGCGTTCGGCGAGACCGACCACGCGAAGAGTATGGTCGAGCACCGATTGGCGTTGCGCCTGCATCGTGGTCTCCATCGGCTCCAGTTCCGGGAACAGCGGAAACAGGACGCCGATCTCCCGCATCCGGCGAAGGCCCGGCTCCGCTTGTCCGGAAAGAAGGATCCGATCGATCTCCTCGCGGATCCGTTCCACCGGAATGGACCCGAGCCGGTCCCGGGCCGCGGTCATCTGGCGGCGGGTGGCCGGGGCGATGGTGAATCGTTTGAGCTCGGCCGCGATCCGGATCCCCCGGAGGATGCGCAACGGATCGACCGCGAAGGTTTTCGGTCCAATGGCGCGAAGCCGCTTGGCGCGCAGATCGTCCAGGCCGTGAAAGGGATCGAGTAGCTCCTCCGCGTGGAGGTTCCACGCCAGGCTGTTCACGGTGAAATCGCGCCGCGCGAGTTCCCGCCGGACCTCGGTTCCGGGAGCGAGTTCGACGAAGTCGCAGAACCGTTCCCCGATCCGGATCCGGTGGTTGGTGATTCCCTCCTTGCGGAAGGTCATGACCCGGCCTTTCCCGCGCCTGGCAATCGACTTGAGGAACCGGTCCGGGTTCCCGCGCAGGAGAAAATCGACATCCCGGGTAGGTTTCCCGCAAAGAAGATCCCGGAGGTATCCGCCCACCAGGTGAAGTTCCGACCCGCATTGCGCGGCTGCTTCAGAGATGGCGGCCAGCACCGGATCCTCGCCGCATGCCTTCCTGATTTTCCGGGAGATATTCATTCTCCCGCCTCCTGTTATAATGCCCGCGGTTCGAAGGATTTCTAGCACCGCGGATCGGGGGCGGCGGCCGGTTCCTTGTACTCCAGCAACGACTGGATCTCCCCGCGCACCCGTTTCATCAGGCTCTCCCGGGTGTCGTAGGTGTAATCCCGGGTCGGGATCGGGTCCCCGAAGATGACCTCGATCGTCCCGGGCTGGAATCGGAGCGTTCCCTTCGGGAGCACATGTCTGCCGCCCCGAACAGCGATCGGGACAATCGGCACGCCCGCTTTCAGTCCGAGGACTATCGGTCCTTTCTTGAAGGGAAGAAGTGTGTCGCCGGTGCCCCGGGGTCCCTCGGCGAAGATCAGAAGTGAAAGGCCCGCTCGAACCCTTTCCGCCGCCCTGTCGAGGTTCCGGATCGCCCTTTCCCGGTTGGTGCGATCGATGGCGATGAACCCGGCCAGGTACAGCACCCAGCCAAAGGCTGGGATCAGGAAGAGGATGCGCTTGGCGATCACGCGGAATGAGATCGGGATCGCCAGGACCAGGGCGAGTATATCGAACTGGCTTTGATGGTTGGTCAGAAAGAGGTAATTCCTGGACCAGTCGATTCGATCGCGGCGCAGCACCAGGTGCCGGACCCCGGCCGCCGCGAAGATCGATCGGCTCCAACTCCGGGCGATCGGCATGATGTACCTGCCGCGCGGTGAGATCAGCATCGACAGTATGGCAATGCAGCTCAGGAATCCGGTGTACAGGAACACAAAGAAAACTTTCAAGACCCACATTCACATGGCTCCAGGCAGGCGAACAGTATAGGAACCGTTCAAATCGGCTGTCAACGATGGGAAAACGCGTCCAACGGATCGGGATCGATACCGGTGGAACCTTCACCGATTTCGCCCTCATCGACAAGGGGGTGATCCGAACCCTCAAGGTCCCTTCCATGCCTGGGGATCCGGCCGCGCCGATCCTCCGGGGACTCCGGGAGCTGGGCCTGGAGGGCGATGAGCTCGAGGTGATCCACGGTACCACGGTGGCGACCAACGCCCTCCTGCAGAGGCGGGGGGTGCGGACCGCTCTCCTCACCACGGCCGGGTTCGAGGATCTCCTCGAGATCGGCCGGCAGGACCGCCCCTTCCTGTACCGGCTCCGGGGAGGCCGGCCGGCGCCGCTGGTGCCGCGCGCCGACCGCATCGGCATCCGGGAACGGATCCACGCCGACGGATCGGTCGAGTTTGTTCCCACCCTGGCGGAGATGAAGGAAGCCTTCAGACGCCTGGCGGCGCGGGGGGTCGATGCGGTCGCCATCTGTTTCCTGCATTCCTACCGGAACCCCGAGAACGAACTGCGCGCCGCCCGCTGCGCCCCCCGGCGGATCTTCGTCTCCCTCTCGCACCGCATCAGCCCCGAGTACCGGGAGTTCGAGCGGTTCAGCACGACGGTGGCCAATGCCTATCTCGGGCCGGTCCTCGCGCCCCATCTGCGCGGGCTGGCGGAATCTCTCCGCGGCGTGAACCTGCGGGTGATGACCTCGAACGGGGGATCCGCCTCGGCCGCCCGGGCGGGGTACGAGGCGGTGCGCACCATCCTGTCCGGCCCGGCCGGCGGGGTGCTCGGAGCCGCGCGGCTCGGCCGGATTGTCAATGTCCGTCGCCTGATCGCCTTTGACATGGGCGGCACATCGACCGATGTGTCTCTTCTCGACGGCGGTGTGCGGTATTCCAGCGAGGCGCGGGTGGGAGGCCTGCCGCTCCGGATACCGATGATCGATATCGAGACCGTGGGGGCCGGCGGCGGTTCGGTGGCCCGGAAGGATCGGGGCGGCGCCCTGCGGGTCGGCCCGGAGAGCGCCGGTTCGG
>JAPUIV010000113.1 GCA_027296665.1 Acidobacteriota bacterium
TCCCGAATCTTTCCGCCAGCAACTTGGGGCCGGTCTCGACTCCCATCCGTTCCAGTTTTTCCTTCTCTTTTTTCAGGTTGAAGAATAGTTTGCGGCGCAGGTTCGTGGTTCCGAACTTGACGATGCTCCAGTTGTCCAGGATATATTTAATGACGTAGGCGCGAATCCACCAGGTGGCGTAGGTGGACAAGCGGTTTCCGCGGAAGGGATCGAATCGGTGGATTGCCTGGAGAAGGCCGATGTTTCCTTCCTGGATCAGATCGAGAAGATTCGTGAAGGCTCGGTGGAAATCGACCGCAATCCGTACCACGAGCCGGAGGTTGCCGGTGACCAGGCGAGCCAGCGCCTCCCGATCCTTGTCCCGCCAGTACCGGGTGGCCAGATCCTTTTCCTCCTCGGCCGTCAACAAGGGGAACTGCCGGATCATGGCCAGGTAACGCCGGAGGGGATCGATCGGAACGAGGGAGGAGGCGGCCGCCGGCGCGGCCGGCGGTTTCGTCTTCTTTTTTTTGGGGGCGGTCCGTTTCGGTTTTCGGGTCGGCATGGCTTTTCGGGAGGAACGGGACAGTTCAGCTGGCGGAGAGAGGGGGATTCGAACCCCCGGTAAGGTTTCCCCTACACACGCTTTCCAAGCGTGCTCCTTCAGCCACTCGGACATCTCTCCGGGATTTCGGCGGAAACGCCAACCCGCAACATCATAACACGACCAGGCGGGAAAACTTTTAGCTGCAGTACCGGACGGCAGGCAGATCCAGGATCGTGTGCAGGCCGGGGCGGGCCGCGGCGAGGATCGGAACGGTGTTGACCAGGATCGCGGCCGTCGCGTCATCGCCCGGCATGCCGCCGGGGATCCGGAACTCCATCTTCGGATCTCCCCGGACCTCGATCCAGTCGCCCGGCTCCGGTTCCAACATGTTCATGCGGAGGTCGAGGTAGAGGCGTTCCTGTCCCTCCTGTTCCAGCCGGACGATATGGTTCAGGCCGCGAACGAAATCGGCCGGGACATGATGCTTCCGGGTCCGGATCTCCTCCCTCGCCAGGATCGGGGCGATCGTTTCCCGGAGATCGGCCTCGCGCCATCCGAGGGTGCGGCAGATCAGGACCGCCGATTCCATCAGGCCGACATGTCCCATTCGCCCCGCCGCCGCTTTCCTCCGGAACTCCTCCCGGGTGATCCCCACGCCGGCCTTCTCCTGCAGGGCCTGCCGGCGAGTGGCGAGATCGACGGCGCGGCTCGCCCGGATCGAGTCGATCCGCCTGCAGGCGCCGCTCAGCACCACCGGAAGAAGATCGAGGACGTAACCCGGATTGACGCCGGTGCCGAGGAGGGCGGCTTTGTGCTTCACCGCCGCCTTCCCGAGACGCTCGGCCGCCGCGGGGTTCCGGTAGTCGGGAACCAGCAGTTCCTCGGTGGAGCTGACACAGGAAACCGACCGCGAGATGATCTCCTCCAGTTGCGGGAGGACCGTCTCGAGCCGGGAGCCGGTGGTGTGAATGACGACATCGGGCCGGGCCGCTTCGATCAGATCCGGGATCGAGCCGAAGACGGTCATGGGGGAGGGCAAGTCGATACCCAGGAGAGAGGAGAGATCCTGGCCCGCGAGGTCGGGAGCGATGTCGGCGGCGCCGACAAGCTGGAGGATCTTTTTCCCGGCGGTGACCCGGCAGCAAGATTTTCCGATCTCACCGAGCCCGACCTGAGCCACCCGAATCCGCCCGTCGGTTGCCGGCCGTTTCGCCGCGGATCGGGCGGGGGAGATCACGGGCAGGCTTCCTCCAGCCGGTAGTTCCGGCACTGGAGGATCCTCTCGGCCACCTCGCCGATCTTGTTGTTCGGTGTCGAAGCGCCAGCTGTCAATCCGATGGTGACGGGACCGGCCGGGAGCCATCGGCTGGCGGTGACCTCGGCCTGCTCCCCGACCGGCTTGTGGCGGATCCGTTCGCCGCTCTCGATGCAGAGAGCATCCTGTATATGAAAGGCCGGAACCCGATCCGCGGCGATCTCGGCCAGGTGATTGGTGTTGCTGCTGTTGTAGCCGCCGATGACCACCATCAGGTCGATGCCCGACTCGAGCAGACCCTCAACGGCGTCCTGCCGGTCCTGGGTGGCGCTGCAGATGGTGTCGAAGGAGCGGAAATGTTCCCGGAGGTCGGCTTCGCCGTACCGCGCGAGATAGACCTGCTTGAGCCGCGCCCCGATGGCGAGCGATTCGGAACTCAACATGGTGGTCTGGTTGGCGAGGCCGATCTTGTCCAGATCCCGATCGGGATCGAAGCGAGGCGAGAACGCCGGCCGGAACCTGTCCAGAAAGGCGCTGGCGCCGCCATTGTTTGCCAGGAACCTGGCCACGCACTCCGTCTCCTCCATGTCCCGCACGATCAGAAAATGGCTTCCCGGCCTGGAGATGGCCCGGGAGGCCGTTGCCTTCGTCTCCTCGTGGTCGTACTTGCCGTGAATGACGGAGGTGAACCCTTCACGGGAGTAGCGGTCGACGTTCTTCCAGACATTCAGAACCGATCCGCAAGTGGTGTCGACCCGGATGCAGCCGATCCTGGCGAGTGCCTCCATCTCGGAGGTGGTCGCCCCGAAGGCGGGGATGATCACCACGTCCTCGGAGCGTACCCTTTCCAGCGCCTCTTCGAACGAGGCGGCGTCGCTCATGAACCCGACGCCCATCTCGCGCAGGCGGCGGTTGACATGCGGGTTGTGAATGATCTCGCCGATGATGAACAGTTTCCGGCCGGGGAATTTTTTCCTGGTCTCGTAAGCGTACTCGACCGCCCGGTCGACTCCGTAACAGAACCCGAACTCGACCGCGAGCCGGAGGGTCAGATCGTGGACGACCAACAACCCCTCCCGGGCCTGGATTCGATCCACGAGAGCGCTGTGGTAGTCCCGGCGGAGTTCCGGCTGGATGCCGCTCTTCAGGCCGAACCCCTTGCGGAAGTATCTGGTCTCCTGTTTCATCCCTGATTGACCATTTCCTGTACCTCGTCATCGCGCAGCAAGCGGTTCGAACGTTTCGCGGCTGCGAAGATGCGTTCCACCAGGCCGGGCTCGGGCGGGATCCCTCGTTTCTCCAGCCAGAAGATGACGTTCGATTTTCCCGACATCGGGCCGATGCGGATCTTCTGTTTGCGGCCGAAGTCACTGGCCGGAACGCCCGAGTAAACACGGTCGGCGAGCCATGTGTCGCCCCGCCGGAAGGCCTTGATCACCGCCGCGGCGTGGACCCCGGTGCCGGTTTCGAAGGCGTCCTTGCCCACCACCGGGTAGTTCTGCGGGATCGGCACCCGGCAACCCTCGCTGACCACCTCGCAGTATTCGCTCAGCTTGGTGAGATCCCGGTCGATCCAGCCGATCAGTTTCAGATTCACCAGGATCAACTCCATGGGGGTGTTTCCCGCCCGTTCCCCGATCCCGAGGGCGCATCCGTGCACCCGGGAAACGCCTGCCCTGATGGCGGTGAGGGTGTTCACCAGATCCATCCCGCGGTCCCGGTGCCCGTGCCAGTCGATGCCGATCTCCTCGCCGGTATCGGCCGCCACCGACCGGATGAAGGAGATCAATTTCTTGACACCCTCCGGCGTGGCGTGGCCGACGGTATCACAGACGCAGATCCGTTTGGCGCCCTCCTCGATGGCCGCGGTGTACAGCGCCCGGAGAGTGTCCGGATCGGATCGGGTGGTATCCTCGGTGACATACATCACCGGCAGCCCCTCCCGGACGGCGAAGCGGATCGACTCCCGGGTGAATTTCAACATCTGCTCCAGGGTCCATTCCTCGGTGAACTTCCGGATCGGCGAGGAGCCGATGAACAGGCACGCCTCGATCGGGATCCCCGCCTTCTGGGAGATCGCGGCAATCGGTTCCACGTCCCGGACCATGGTCCGGGCGGCGCAGTTCGGCCGGATGGCGAGCTTCCCATCGAGGATCTCCCGGCACAGGGCGGTGACGTCCTCAACTGCCCGGGTCCCGGCGCCGGGCAGACCCACGTCGGCGGTATCGATTCCGAGTTGATCCATGAGATGAAGGATCCGTTTCTTGGTTTCGATCGGCGGATCGGTCACCGAGGGGGATTGGAGGCCATCCCGGAGAGTTTCATCATCGAGGGCGACGCCGGCGGGGGGCCGGAAGGGATCGGTCTCCCGCGTGTTCCAGTCGAAGATGAGATCAGACCGTTCGGTCTCCGGGGTGCTCATGATTCCGTTCCGTTGGCGAAAGCCATCTTCCGGGGGAAGATGGCGGAGAGGGTGGGATTCGAACCCACGTGGCAGGGATAAACCCGCCAAGCCGCTTTCGAGGCGGCCCCGTTACGACCACTTCGGTACCTCTCCTCGCCCAAATTTTATCATACTTGCGGAAAGTTCCGCGCCCGGCCCACCCTCTCTTCCCGGCGGATCAGTAGTTCCGGATCAGGAGTTCCCGCACCGGCCCGCGCCGGTCGCCCCGCGAGTTGATGACCCGTCGGGCGCGGACCGAGTGGATCCGGTAGCTCCCGTACAGCTTCCGGATCAGGGGTGAATCACTGTTGCTCAGCATCAACCGGCAACCGATCCGATCGAGAGCGGCGAAGGTCCCGGCCAGGCGTTCCTGGTCGGATCGTTTGAAGGCGCCGGGTGTGTACGCCGTGAAGGAGGAGGTCGGGGAGATCGGCTGGTAGGGTGGATCGAAGTAGATGAACTCCCCGCGCCGGCAGTAATCGGGGAGGCGGAAGAACGGTTCGTGCCGCAGTTCGACTCGCTGCAAGGTCCGGCTGACCCGCCGCAGGTTGTCGGAGTCCAGGATCCTGGGATGGACGTAGCTGCCGATCGGCACGTTGAACTCGCCGCGGGAATTGACCCGGTAGAGGCCGTTGAAGCAGGTCCGGTTCAGGTAGATCAGCCGCGCCGCCCTTTCTGCGGGGGCCAGCTCCTCCGGCCGCAGGCTGCGAACCTCATAGTAATGGGTTTTCCCATGCAGGCGCTGCTGGACCGCGAGGGCATCGATGACCGCCTCGACCCGGTCGCGCACCGCCAGGTAGGCGAGGATCAGTTCCTCGTTGCTGTCGGCGAGGATGGTTCTCCCCGGCCGCCGGGAAGAGGCCAGGTGGAAGAAGACGGCGGCGCTGCCGAGGACGGGTTCGATGTACCCGCGGAACCGCGCGGGGAAATGAGGCCGGAACTGTTCCAGGAGTCTTCTCTTGCCGCCGGCCCACTTGAGGAAGGGGCGGGCCGCCGCCGGCGTCATTCCCTTTTCTCCCGGAAGAACCGGGTCAGCATCGCCCCCGCGGGCTCTTCGAGGATCCCCCCGGTGATCGCCAGTTTGCCGTGCACCAGGCCACGTTGCTGTGCCTCCTCGAACAGTTGCAGGCCGCCCGCCTTGGGGTCGCGCGCGCCGAAGTAGAGGATTCCGATTCGCGCCTGGAGTATCGCGCCGAAACACATCATGCACGGCTCCAGGGTCACGCACAGGATCGTCCCGGGAAGCCGGTGGTTGCCCGCGGCGATCGCGGCGCGGCGGATGGCGACGATCTCCGCATGGGCGCTCGGGTCGTTCGCGAGGATCGTTTCGTTGTGGGCGCGGGCCAGGATCCGGTCGGCCTCGAGGAGGACCGCGCCGATCGGGACCTCGCCCCGTTCTTGGCCCCGCAACGCCTCCTCCATGGCGATCCGCATGGCCTTGCCGGGATCCATATCACCCGGTCCCCTGTCCCGATTCCTTCAGAGCTGGATCCGGCCCCGAGCGTCTTCCCGCACGGGCCAGAATCGCAAGGGTCAACAGACTGTTGGCGATCAGAAGGCCGAGGAGTCGCCGGTACCTGCGGCCGGAGATCCCTTCCCGCCGTTTCCAGTTTTCCAGGATCTCGTCCATCCGGTGATCGAGCTTTTCGATGTCGAGCGCCATCGAAGGGATTGCCAGCGCCTCATCGGGGTTGCGTACGATCGCCCGTTTGATCGCGCCGATCTCGTCTCCGAGCCGGTCCAGTTCCGTCAGGATCGTTTCGGTGCCGAGCTGCCGCGACGGGCTCGGCGCGCGCTGAATATATCGCCGGAACTCCGTCTCCAGCCGGTCGTATGCGAGCTCCAGTTCCTCGGCCCGCTGTTGGAGGGTCTGGATCGACACGCGCAGATCGACCGTCGGCGCGGCAGGCGACCGGCCGGGAAGGAGAAGGAATCCCATCTCCAGAATGACTAGGATTGCGGCGGCTGCCGCCATGGTCCAGAGTATCGCCCGGTTCATCTTGCGGAATCGTCCCCGGTTTCCGGCCGGGATGGAGGGGTGGAAAATGGTACGCCCAAGAGGATTCGAACCTCTGACCTTCGGATTCGTAGTCCGACGCTCTATCCAGCTGAGCTATGGGCGCACGGGCCGGAAACTCCCGTGAATGCTACCGATTCCGGCGAGGAGGTGTCAACTGGCTGGATGGTGGATTCTACAGTCTGCAGATGGTCTGCAGTG
>JAPUIV010000114.1 GCA_027296665.1 Acidobacteriota bacterium
GGGGGGAAGTCGGCAAAGGCGGCATCGTCCGGGACGCGGCCCAGCACCGGCGGGTCCTGGTGGAAATGGCCGAGTTCTGTGCCAGCATCGGATTGGGAGTGGCCGGAGCGATGGAATCGCCGCTGACCGGGGCCCGGGGCAATCGCGAGTTCTTCCTGTACCTTAATTGCCAAACGGCATCCTGCGACTCCCTGGAGCGGGACATCGAGGAGATCTTCCATGGCAAGTAACCGCATCCGGCGGGTGGGGATCGTCGCCAAACCACACTCTCCGCATGCCCGGGCGATACTCCGGCGACTTACCGACTGGCTCCGGCGCAAGCGGATCCCGTTTCACTGCGACCCGGGGGCCGCCTCGGCCCTGCGCGGCCGGAAGCGGGCCGATTCACGGCAGGCGATCTACCGGAAGGTGGACTTGCTAGTGGTCCTGGGAGGGGACGGAACCCTACTGAGCGTCGCCCGCGACATTGCGCCGACCAAGGTGCCGGTCCTCGGGGTGAACCTGGGAAGCCTGGGGTTCCTGACCGAGGTCACGCTGGGAGAAATGCTGGAAACCCTGGCCCTGGTATTTTCCGGAAAGTACGAGATCAGCCGTCGAATGATGCTCCAGGCCCGCCTGTTCCGGGCCGGCCGGCAACTCAGCGATCACTGCCTTCTGAACGATATCGTACTGAACAAGAGCGCCTTGGCCCGGATCATCGAGATCGAAGTGGCCATCGACGGCCGGTATGTGACCAGTTACCGGGCGGACGGCCTGATCATTTCCACCCCAACCGGATCCACCGCCTATTCGCTTTCCGCCGGAGGCCCGATCATCCACCCCAACATGCGTGCCTTCTGCGTCACGCCGATCTGCCCCCACACCCTGACCAACCGGCCGATCGTGGTCCCCTCGCAGGTCACCATCGACCTGAGCATACGCAAGGAATCCGATGAGGATGTGTTCCTGACCCTGGACGGGCAGATCGGCGTTCCGATGAAATCTGGGGATCGGGTGCAGGTGCGGCGCAGCCGTCACTCCATCCATCTGGTGCAGATTCCCGGCAAACGGTATTTCGATGTCCTTCGGAACAAGCTGAAATGGGGTGGCAAGTAGACCGGAGGGAGGGGGCAGGAACCAGCACCGCCGGGAGGTTTTCAGGGAGCGGATGCAGTCCCGGACTTACTCTTTGAAGAACAGCAGGACCTCCTCTCCGTACGCCTTCACCATTTCCCGATCGATTTCCTTGTTGGTCATCCCCTGTTCCACCAGATCCTGAAGGTGATTCTTCATGGTGATACCGCCGGGATCCTTCTGGCAGGCGCAGGACAGGAGATCATCGGGACAGCCGCATACGCAACGGAAACGGCTGGCGGCGATCTGAGTCTCCGGGGACAGTTCCTTGGGAACATGGATCTTCGCCGGCCCCCCCCCCTGGAGGGTGGAAGTCCGGAATTCCAGCCCCTCGGTGATGGTTGCCTGGGGTTCCGGGGAAGGTTCAGCCGGAGCGGAGCCGCCATCGGCCGACAGTTTCTGGACCACCACGATTGCCACAACACCCAGGACGAGGCCCAGAAACAACAAGCCAACCGATTGCCATTTGCTCATGGGGAAATCTCCTCAACTGCAGATTTTTCCAAGTTGAAAGCATTATATCATATGGGAACCCCCGGGTTGTTGGAACCCGGGAGATGCGATAGTATGCCGCCGGAGGCGGGGCCGATGCGGGAAAAGCTTCAGGCGGATCTAAAGGTGGCGATGAAGAGCCGCCAGACCGAGCGGACCAGCACCCTCAGGATGTTGATCTCACAGATCCGTTATGCCGAAATCGCCAAGAAATCCGACCTTTCCGACGACGAGGTCATTGCCCTGATCCGCAAGGCGGTCCGGGAACGCAATGACGCGGCGGTGCTGTACCGCAAGGGCGGCCGGTCCGAGCTGGAGGAACAGGAGAAGCGGGAAGCGCAGATCCTGAATGCCTACCTGCCGGAACTGCTCTCCGGCCCGGAACTGGAGAAGATCATCGAGACCCGCCTCCGGAAACTGGAGTTCACCGAGAAGCGCCAGATGGGCCAGGCGATGAAGGCGATCATGGTGGAGCTCCGTGGCCGGGTCGACGGCGCCGAGGCCAGCCGGATCGTCGCCTCCCTGCTTCGCTGAGTTCCCGGCGGCTTCCCGGACCGGCGACTGGTCGGCAAGGGGGATCGACGCTAAATTATAAGGTGGAGACCCTCTTGAAATTGCAAAAAGGAAATCGCCGGTTCGGATTCTGGCAGGCGTTCAATGCCTCCACTTCCCTCTTTTGCCTGGCCCTGGCACCGTCCTGCAGCAGCGACGAGGGGTTGCCTCTGCCGGCGGCCCAGTTCGTGCCAGACCAACCTGTGCCGGCCGCCGGAATGGTGACCCTGCAGGCCGGAACGATCACCGGCGGGCTGGCTTCCCTGGATGTCCTGGTGACCCTGGCTCCCGGAAGTCCCGGCGTTTTTTCGGCCAGCTTCGATGTCGTATACAATCCCGTCGTGGCATTCTTCACCGGGGCTTCCACCGCCGACTCCTTCATGGAGTGTCCTCCCTCAACCGATCTGAATGTACAGGTGGCGCCGGACCAGGGGCAGGCCGGGCGGCTGGTGGTGGGTATGTCCCGACTGAACAACCGGCGCTGCGATGATATTAGCCAGGCATCATGCCCTACCGGCACCGAATGTGATCCCGGGGTCGAATGCGGCGACAACTCTTGCGACGCTACAACCCCCGCGCCTGGCGGAGATGTCCTGATCACCCTGGACTTCCAGATCCTGGGCCGAGCTACTACCCGGATCGACTTCGCTAAAAGCCCGTCCGGGGAAGAACCGGTCCTCGAGGAATTCGA
>JAPUIV010000115.1 GCA_027296665.1 Acidobacteriota bacterium
CCGCCAACACGAACGAACCGAGAACCGCACCGCAGGCCAGCAGGCTTACCAGGCGCTTCGGCAACAGCCGCGCCCCGAACAGCCCGATCACCGCCGCGCTGCACAGCGGGATCAACGGGATGAGCCAGATCCAGTTCAGCATGGACGCGGACCCTTCAACTTGACGGCCATCAGGATCACCATCGCAACCTGTTCATGCCATCCGCGTCGGTCTCCCCGCGCAGACGGAACAGGGCGATCAGGATGGCGAGACCGACCACCGCCTCGGCCGCCGCCACCGCCATGACGAAGAAGACGAATATCTGACCGTCCATCGACCGGAGCTGCGCGGAAAAAGCGGCAAAGGTCAGGTTGACCGCATTGAGCATCAGCTCGATCGACATCAGGATCACGATGATGCTGCGGCGCAGGAGCACGCCCGCCGTGCCGATGGTGAACAGGATCAGGCTGATGGAAAGGCAGAAGTTGGGGTTGATCTCCATTCCCTCCCTCTCAGTCCAGCCGCCGTTTCGCCAGCACCACGGCGCCGACCATGGCGACGACGAGAAGCAGGGAGACGAACTCGAAAGCGAACAGGTGGTCGGTGAATAGCAGCTCTCCCACTCGCTCGACACTGCCGAAGTCCGGCCCCGGCGGGGGCGGTGCCGGCAGGGCGATCCTGGGGCCGAGGGCCGCGTAAACCAATCCCGCCGCCAAGGCCAGGGCAGCGGGAAGATACAGGATCTTCTGGATCCTTCCCCCCTTCGGCGGGTCGAGTTCGCGCCGGAGGTTGAGAAGCATGATGACAAAAACGAAAAGCACCATGATGGCGCCGGCGTAAACGATCACCTGGATCGCGGCAATGAACTGCCCGCCCAGGAGCAGGAAAAAGATTGCGGCCGAGGCCAGGTTGATGATCAGGGAGACGAGGTTCACCATCGGATTGCGGTGCAGGACCACCATCAAGCCGGAAAAGATCGCAACGAAGGCGATCGCCAATCCGAAAAGGTTTTCCATCCCTTCCTTTCGGGTCCCGGGCTAAAACCAGCCCATCAGGATCCCGATACCCGACCAGAACACGTTGACCAGGGAAAGCGGCAGGAGAATTTTCCATCCCATGGTCATCAAATGATCATATCGAAACCGGGGGAGGGTCCAGCGAACCCAGATGAACAGGAACAGGAAAAATCCCATCTTGAGCCCCATGGCGGCCAGCTCCAGGATCGATACCGCCAGAGGGGCAAGTCCGGCTGCCCGCAAACCAGGCACCTGCCATCCTCCGAAGAACAGGATCACCGTCAGGGCCGAAATGGCCATCATATGGAAATACTCCGACAGGGGAAACATGGCAAACTTCATGCTGCTGTATTCGGTGTGATACCCGGCTACCAGTTCCGTTTCCGCCTCGGGGAGATCGAAGGGAAGCCGGTTCGCCTCGGCGAACCCGGCCACCAGAAAGATCACAAATCCGATCGGCTGGATGAACAGGTTCCAGTGGAACAGCCCCTGCTGGTGAAACACGATCTCCGAAAGACGAAGCGATCCGGTTATCATCAGGACTCCGACGACCGAAAACCCCATCGCCAACTCGTAACTGATCATCTGCGCCGAAGCACGCAGCCCCCCCATCAGAGCGTACTTGTTGTTGGACGACCAGCCGGCGAAGGCGACCCCATACACCTGCATGGAGGCGAGGGCGAAAACGAACAGGATCCCGATGTTCGGATCGGCAACCCGCAATGAAATCACCCGGCCCAGGATCGGCAACCGATCCCCGAAAGGGATCACCGCAAACACCGCCAGGCTCGGGACGAATGCGAGAGCGGGAGCAAGGAGGAAAAGCGGCCGGTAGGCGTATTTCGGGGTGATGTCCTCTTTGAAGAAACCCTTCAGGCCGTCGGCCAGCGGCTGCAACAATCCCAGGGGACCGACACGGTTGGGTCCGATCCGGGCCTGAATGAAGCCGCTCACCTTCCTCTCAACCCATGTGAGGTAGGCAGCCCCGGTGAGAAGAAGGCCCATCAGAACGGCAACCTTCACGCCAGCCTCGATCCAGACTCCGGACAATCGCTTTTTCTCCCTTTCCGGGAATCACTCCGCCAGGCTCATCCGGGCCGGTCCGGGCCGGCCCACGGGACAGGAACCGGCCCCCAGGTGCCGCTCGAATTCGTCGCGGAATTTTGTCACGAAACTCCGGGTCGGCATCGCCGCGGCATCCGCCAGCGGGCAGATCGTGTTCCCTTGCATCCTATCGCTTATGCTGAGGAGCAGATCGAGGTCGTTTCCAGTGCCCTTCCCCTCTTCCACGCGCTGGAGGATCTTGGCGAGCCAGCCGGTCCCTTCCCTGCAGGGAGTGCACTGCCCGCAGGATTCGTGCGCGTAGAACCGCGCCAGGTTCAGAAGGCTCTTCACCATACAGACGGTGTGATCCATCACGATGACCCCGGCGGAACCGAGCATGGTGCCGGCCTTCGCCAGTGAGTCGAAGTCCATGCAGACATCGATCTCCTCCGCGGTGAGAACCGGCACCGAGGAGCCTCCGGGGATGACGGCGCGCAGGTTCCTGCCCGATTCCGATAGACCGCCGCCGTGGTCGAAGATCAATTCGCGGAGGGGCACTCCCATCGGCAACTCATACACCCCGGGGCGCCGCACATGGCCGCTGAGACAGTACAGTTTCGGCCCGGTGTTCTTGGGCCGGCCGATCGAACGGTACCATTCCGCGCCGCGCTCCACGATGAACGGGACATTGGCCAAAGTTTCCACGTTATTGACGGTGGTCGGGCATCCGTAGAGCCCCTGTTGCGCCGGGAAGGGAGGTTTCAGCCGCGGATACCCCCGTTTCCCCTCGAGGGAATCCATCAGGGCGGTCTCCTCCCCGCAGATATAGGAGCCGGCGCCCCGGTGCAGGATGATGTCGATTCCGGCCTCGGTTCCGAACAGGCGCCGCCCGATGAAATTCTTCGCCCGCGCCTCCTCCAGGGCAACGGCCAGGATCTTGTGACCGCGGACAAATTCACCCCGGATGTAAATGAATGCCGTTGCCGCCCGGATGGCATAGGCGGCGATCAGGGTTCCCTCGATCAACAGATGAGGGTCGCGCTCGATGATCAGCCGATCCTTGAAAGTTCCCGGCTCGCTCTCGTCGGCGTTGCAAATGAGATAGGACGGCCCGTCCCCCTCCTTCGGCATGAAAGACCACTTCAGGCCGGTGGGGAAACCGGCGCCCCCCCGCCCGCGCAGCTCGGAGTCTTTCACCATTCCCACGATCTCGTCCGGGGTATGCCGTTTCACCGCGGTTTCCAGGGCGCGGTAGCCTCCCGCCGCCATGTAGGCTTCAAGAGTATGGGAACGATCGTTATCGATATTTCTCAGGAGGATCTTTTCCATCGCGCCGCTTTCTAATCCTTCAGGCCCTCGAGAACGCCCTCGATCTTTTCCGGGGACATATCCTCGTAATATTCGTCATTGATCTGGACAACGGGAGCGGTACCGCAGGACCCGAGACATTCCACCGTGGACAGGGTGTACTTGCCGTCACGGGAGGTCTCCCCTTCCCGGATCCCGAGCCGGTCCTTCAGGTGATCCAGGAGAGGTTCGGAACCCCGCAAACAACAGGACAAGGTTCCGCAGACCTGCAGATGATATTTTCCGATCTTCCGATCCCGGATCATTGTGTAAAAGGAAACCACTCCGGCCACGAAGGCGGCGGGGATGCGCAACCGCGCCGCGACCTGCTCCTGCGCCCGGACCGACACGAAGCCGGCATCCTCCTGGATCAACTGCAGGATCGGGACCAGGGCCGATCCGGTCCGGGGGTACCGCCCGAGAATCGTCTCGATCCGGTCCTCCAGCCGGGCCGGGAATGGCTCCATTGCCAAGCCGTTCGTCCGATCGCTCACCGGTCGACCTCCCCCATTATCGGATCCAGGCTGGCAATCACCGCGACCACATCGGCAACGAGAAGGCCGACGGTGAGTTGGGGGATCGCCTGAAGGTTCACGAAGGAGGGAGAACGGATCCGGAGCCGGTAGGGGCAGGGCTCTCCCTCGCTGATGATGTAGAACCCAAGTTCCCCCTTCGGTGCCTCGATGCTTTGATACACCTCCCCCTTGGGAGGCCGGATTCCCTCGGTGACGATCATGAACTGCTGGATCAGCTCTTCCATGCCGGTCAACACCCGTTCCTTCTGGGGCAGGACCACCGCCGGAAGTTCGGCGAGCACCGGCCCCTCCGGCAGCCGGTCGAGGCCCTGCTGCACGATCCGATTGCTCTGCCGCATCTCCTCGATCCGGACCAGGTACCGGTCATAGACATCCCCCACCCGTCCGACCGGGATGTCGAATTCATAGTCCTCGTACCCGGAGTAGGGGTGCTCCTTGCGGAGGTCCCAACCCATCCCCGAGGCCCGCAGATTCGGGCCGGTGACACCGAGATCGAGAGCGGTCTGCAGGGGAAGGATCCCGATATCCCGGGTGCGCTGGAGCCAGATCGGATTCTGGGTCAGTAGATCCTCGTACTCATCCATCCTGGCGGAGAATCGATCCGCGAATTTACGGGTTCCCGACAGAAAGGATTCCGAAGCGTCCGCCGCCAACCCTCCCACCCGGGTGTAGCTCGTTGTCATTCTCGCTCCGGTAAGCTCCTGGAACAGATCGCACAGCACCTCCCGTTCCCGGAAGGTATGAAAAAAAACGGTGGCGGCCCCGAGATCCAGGGCATGGGTCCCGAGCCACAGGAGATGCGCCGAGATCCGGGACAGCTCGCAGCAGATCACCCGGATCACCTGGGCCCGCGGCGGCACCTCCACGTCGATCAATTTCTCGACCGCGAGGGCGAAGGCGACATTGTTGGAAAGGCTGGCCACGTAGTCGAGCCGATCGGTATAGGGAATGAACTGGTGGTAGGTCATCCCCTCGGCAATCTTCTCCATGCCGCGGTGCAGGTATCCAAGATGGGGTTGCACCGACCGGACCACTTCGCCGTCCAGTTCCAGTACCAGCCGCAGGACCCCGTGGG
>JAPUIV010000116.1 GCA_027296665.1 Acidobacteriota bacterium
TATCTACCTCGGACAGCGGGGACCCGTGGCGATCTCCGGTGTCGGCGCGGCGGCGGAATTTTATTTCGGCAAGCCGGCCATCGCCCTGACCTTGAGCGAATCGGCCTTGCTGGCCGGCCTGATCAAATCGCCGGGGAAGTACAACCCGAGGAAGCATCCCGACAAGGCCCTGCAGCGGCGTGATCTCGTCATCGAGCGCATGGCGGCGGCAGGGCAGATCTCCGCAGCCGAGGGTCGGGCCGCCAGGGACGAGCCGATGGGCATCCGCGGGGCGCCGGGAAGTCCCGCGCGCGGTTCCTACCTGACCGATTTCCTGCGCCGTTCGATGAAAAATCTCGGGTTCGGGAGGCCGCTGCCCCGCGCGAGTCTCGTGATCCGGACCTCGATCGAAACGGATCTGCAGGAGGCGGCGGAGGCGGCGGTCCATGCCGGTCTCAAGGCTCTCGAATCTTCCTACCCTGCCATTCAAAAGGCCAGGACAGGAAATCGCCTGGAGGCCGGTCTCATCGTCCTGGATCCCGGCACCGGTTCGATCCTCGCCATGGTGGGTGGCCGGGACTACCGAGTGAGCCAGTTCAACCGGGTGGATCAGGCGCGGCGGCAGTCGGGGTCGTTGTTCAAACCGTTCGTCTACCTGGCCGGATTCGAGATGGAGAGCCTTCCTTCGGGCAAGCCCTTCACCCCCGCCACCATCCTGGAGGACACACCTCTCGAGATGCTGGTCACCGGAAAGCACTGGCAGCCGCAAAACTACGATCGAAGATTCCGGGGAGAGGTCACGGTCCGCCAGGCGTTGGAGAAATCATTGAACGTTCCCACCGTGCGGGCCGCCCAGTCGATCGGTCTGGATCGGATCGTCGAGATGGCCGCGAGGTGCGGCATCCAGAGTCCTCTCCTTGCCGTCCCCTCGATCGCGCTGGGGACGATGGAAGTCTCCCCTCTGGAGATGGCCAGCGGCTTCTCCACCATCGCCAATGGGGGCAGGCGGCTGCCGGTCTCGGCCCTGATCTCGGTATCGGGTCCGGCCGGCAGGATCTACACCCGTGCAGACGACTCCGGCGGCCGGCAGGCGGTGTCTCCCCAGGCCGCCTTCCTGGTGAACGACATTCTTCGCGGCGTGGTCGATCGGGGAACGGCCCGCAGGCTGAGATGGATGGGTTTCGACGGCGACGTGGCCGCCAAGACCGGCACATCCGACGGCACGCGCGACGCATGGTTCGTCGGTTACACCCCGCAGGGCCTGGCCCTGGTCTGGGTCGGCTATGATGACGCCGCCGAGATTGGCCTGAGCGGCTCGCAGGCCGCCTTGCCGATCTGGCTGGAGTTCATTCGCAGATCCGGGTGGGACCGCAACAAAACCAACTTCCCTTCCCCGGGGGGGATCGAGTCGGCCTGGATCGACCCCGCCTCCGGCGAGCGGGCGACGGGACGATGTCCCGCCCGGGTCCGGGAACATTTCATCCGCGGGACGGAGCCGGCCGAGTATTGCCACCTGCACGGCGGGGCGCGGCGGAAATCATTGAGATGGCTTCGAGGCCTGTTCGATTGAGGGCATGGAGGGAAGACAGGCTCTCCGGGCAGGCGCCCGACTGATCATTGAGCCCTCGGGTGTTACCCCTGATTCCCGAGCAGGGTCAACACTTCGGTCTGGATCGGCTGGCCGGTGACCTCGACCTTGTCCCCGGTGAGAATGAGATCGACCTCGCTGCGGATGCCGAATTCCGGGAGGTACACGCCCGGCTCGATGGTGAAGGCGGTGTTCGGAAGGAGCTGGCGCTCATCCTGGGTTTCCAGGTTGTCGATGTTGGCGCCGTTGCCATGCACTTGCCGGCCGAGGGAATGGCCCGTCCGGTGAATGAAGTATTCGCCGAAATTTCGTTCCCGAATGAAATTCCTGGTGGCGTCGTCGACCTCGCATCCCCGAATCGGTTTCCCCGCCGCGACCGCCGATCTCACCTTTTCGATCCCGGCGTCGCGGCCGCCCCGGACCACATCGAACACCTCCCGGATCCGATCCGGGACCGTCCTGCCGATGAAACCGGTCCAGGTGATGTCGGCGTAAATGGCGTCCGGGTGGTCCTCCCGGGCCCAGATATCGAGAAGCACCAGGTTCCCTTCCCGCATCGGGGCCGATCCCGTTTCCGGCGGGGAATAATGCGGATTCCCCGCGTGGGCATCGACCGCCACGATCGGCGGGTGGTCGAAATGAAGTTTCCGGTCGCGGAACCGGTCGCAGATGAAGGTCTGGATCTCGAACTCGTTGGTCGAGCGGCCCCGGCCGATCCTGTCGCCGATCTCCCGGAAGGCGAGATCCATCACCTCGCGCAAGTGGACCGCCGCGCGCAGGTGCGTGGCGATCTGTTCTTCGCTCAGGGTCGCCTCGAATCTCTGGACGAGATCGGCGGAGGTATGGACCTCCGCGCCGCAGGCGCGCACCAGCTCCACGGTGCCCGCATCGACGCGGGAGATGTAGGGGATGTTGTTATTCGGGCTGTACTGCATGGCGATCTTCCGGAAGCCGGAGACCAGATCGGCGATCCCGTCGCGCAGCTCGGACCAGCTCAGGTAGATCTTCTTCCGGCCGGGAAGGCTGTCCAGCGACTCCCGTTCTA
>JAPUIV010000117.1 GCA_027296665.1 Acidobacteriota bacterium
CTCCGCTATCTTCAGACCCTCACGGAAATCTCGGCCGAGAAAAATTCCACGATCCTGTTCCCCATCCCGATGGACATCCTGTCTTCCTTCATCAAGAAGTAAGGATGGAATGTCGATGTCGCCGGCCCGATCCAGGGCACCGGCCCCACGGAGGTACGAGATGGAAAAGGGGAATGAGAACCATTCGGTCGATTTGCAACTGGGCGGCCGCCACCTGATCGCAGGCGGAATTGCCCTGGCGGCATTATGTTTTTCCTTCTTTTTTCTGGGCCGCTGGTGGGAAAGAACCCATCCGAGCGACGATTTTTCTGCGGGAATGATGGAAGAAGTTCCGGAATTTCATCCACCCCGGGAGGACGGGACGGCCACGCCGGTCGAGGTCGGAGAACGTCTCACCTTTTTTGAATCCTTGGCGGAGGATACGGCTCCGCCCGCGACGGCGGTGGAAATGGGCGGACGGTTCATCATCCAGGTGTTCGCCACGGAGGAATCGGGGGCGGCCGATCGGCTGGCCGGGCAATTGAAGGCGAAGGGTTACGCGGGATACGTCGAACCGGGCCGGGACGGCAAGAAAAGGGATCTGTTCAGAGTGCGCGTCGGCCCCTTCCAGAATCGGAGCGAGGCGGAGCGAGTGGCCTCCCGACTCAAGAAAGAGGAAAAACTAAGCACCTGGGTTCTGGTTCCGGAATGAACTCCTCCGGTACCCCCGGGGCTGCCGGCAGCGACTGGATCCAGGATCTCCCGGGGGCCATTCCCGCCTGGCCGGTGGCCGCAACTCTTGCCATTTTGTCTGCGGTTCTCCTGGTTCTCTCCTTCCCGAAGGCGGATCTTTCACCTCTGGCCTGGATCTGCATGGTTCCCTGGTTTTTTGCGGTGGTTCAATTAAAGCCGGCTTCGGCATTTTTCAACGGTCTTCTTTTCGGGATCGTCTTTTTTGGCGGCCTGCTGTACTGGACGGTTCCGGCCATTTGCCGGTACGGGGACCTGTCCCCTTTCCTCGCCGTTGCCACCTACCTGTTCCTGATCCTGTACCTTGCCATGTTCCCCGCCCTGTACGCCCTGGGGGCATGCAGGGTCGGGATCCGATCCCTCCCCCTGTTTTTGTTATTCCTGCCGGTGTACTGGGTGGTTCTCGAATGGATACGGTCGCAGATCTTTACCGGGGTTCCCTGGGGACTCCTGGGATACAGCCAGTATCGGTTCCCCCTGTGGATTCAATCGGCGTCGATTGCCGGAGTTTACTCGGTTTCCTTTCTTGTGGTCTTCCTGAATTCTCTCCTGGCCGCCGCGGTTTTCAGAAAAGGAAAGGATCGAGTCTTTCTTTTGCTTGCCTCTGCCGGTGTTCTCCTTGCCATTCCAGGATTCGGTTCCCTGGCAATGCCCGATCCCGAAATCGGTAACTTGCGGGTTGCCACGGTTCAGGGAAATATTCTTCAGGCGGAGAAGTGGGAGAGCGGCCAGGAGGAGGCGATCCTGGATCGGCACCTTCGCCTCACCAGGGAAGCGATCAGGACGGGTGTCGATCTGATCATATGGCCGGAATCATCCCTGCCGTTTCCCCTGACCCCCGCCCCCCCTTCCGGAGATGAGTCCCGGCTCCGTCTGGAGACGATTCCAGGCCTGTCCGGGACCGGGCTGCTGTTCGGTGCGGTGGAGTATCGACCGGGAGGAAAGTATCCTGCCGCCGCAAACACCGCCCAGTTCCTTTCCGAACAAGGATTCTGGAAGGAACCCTATGCGAAGGTCCACCTCGTTCCCTTTGTGGAATATATTCCAATGAAACGGTTCCTGTTTTTTCTCAACCGGATGGCCAAGGGAACGATTGCCGATTTTACTCCGGGCAAAGGACCCGTTTTGCATTCGGTCGGAAGTTTCCGTTTTTCCACGGCCATCTGTTACGAAGTGGTTTTTCCGGAACTGATCCGGCGGTACACCCTATCGGGGGCCGAGTTTCTCGTGAATATCACCAATGATGGTTGGTTCGGTCGGTCCAGCGGACCGTACCAGCATTTCGCCATGGCGGTATTCCGAGCCGTGGAAAACCGGAGATGGTTGGTGCGGGCGGCCAATACGGGGATCAGCGGGTTCATCGACCCATTCGGGAGGATCCGCCGGCGTACCCGCATCATGGAGACCGGCATTTCCGTCGAGGCAATCGGTCCGCGCTCGGACCTGACGATCTATCACCGGATCGGTGATGCATTCCCTGTGGGCTGTGGTATCATTGCCCTCGGAGTTTTGCTTTTTCCCGGCAAGGTTCGCCGGAAGAATCAATCCTCCGGCATTCCGGCAATCAGTCAAGGGACTGGCGATATAGAACGGAGGAAATGATGCAGGAACTTCTGAACGAGCGTTTCAACAAGCTCTCCCAACGGGAAAAAATCCTTCGAGGGCATCTTTGATCCTGATGGTTGGAAACGGACCATGACGCGCCTGGACAGGGAAGTTGGCAAGGAAGACTTCTGGCAGGATAACCAGGTAGCCCAGGACATCCTCCAAAGACGCAGTCAGATCGCTGAAAAACTGCAATCCTTCGAAAATATCACGCAACAGCTTTCGGAAGCGCGGATCTATCTGGATCTCGGAGATGAAGGGGAATCGGTGGAGTCGGATCTGGCTCAAGTGCTAGATAACGCGGAACGTAAACTTGATCGTTTCGAGCTCGAAACCATGCTTGGGGGTGAGAATGACGGCGCAAATGCCTTTCTCACCATTCACCCGGGAGCGGGGGGGACCGAATCACAGGACTGGGCCGCCATGCTGCTCCGTATGTACCTGCGCTGGGCGGAAGGGCACGGACACCGCCTGGAAATTGTCGATGAACAACTTGGCGAGGAGGCGGGGATCAAAAGCGTTACTGTCCGGGTGATCGGTGAGAGCGTCTATGGATACCTCAAAGCAGAAAACGGCGTGCACCGGCTGGTCCGTATCTCTCCCTTCGATGCAAGTTCCCGGAGACACACATCCTTCGCATCGGTGTACGCCTACCCCGAAGTTGATGATGACATCGACATTCAAATTGACGAAAAGGATCTCCGAATCGATACCTACCGATCCAGCGGCGCCGGTGGACAGCACGTGAATGTGACCGATTCCGCCGTCCGGATCACACATCTCCCCACCGGTATCGTGGTGCAGTGCCAGAATGAACGGTCCCAGCACCGGAACCGGGATATGGCGATGAAGGTTCTTCGATCCCGCATGTACGAACGCGCCCTGAAGGAGCGTGAAGAACTGAAGGAGAAGGAGGAAGGGAATAAGAAGGAGATTGCTTGGGGCAACCAGATCCGGTCCTATGTCCTTCATCCCTATCGAATGGTTAAGGACCACCGGACCCGGTTGGAAGTGGGAGATGTCGATCGGGTACTCGATGGCGATTTGGACCTCTTTATCCGCGAGTTCTTGATGAGCCGGCCATCCCCCTCCTCCGATTGACATCGGAATCACCGGGTGCTATTTTTTTGGTTTAGCACTTAATGAGGATGAGTGCTAATTCAACGGGATCGGCAGGAATGTGATGAAAAAAGAGCGACTCAAGAAACGCCAGGAAGAGATCCTGCGGGCGGTCGTCAAGCTTCACATCATGACCAACCGGCCGGTGGGATCGCGCCGGGTGGCCGCTTCACTGGAAGAACGATTGAGCTCCGCCACGGTCCGGAGCCTGATGGCTGACCTGGAAACTGTCGGATATTTGCGCCAACCCCACACCTCCGCCGGTAGGCTCCCAACCGAAAGAGGGTACCGATACTATGTGGATCTTCTCATGGCCCGGCAACCCCTCCTTCAATCGGAGAAGGCAATCGTGCAATCGTCGCTGCTTGGCGTCCGGGATGACCTGCCGGGATTAATGGAGGAGGTTTCTAGGGTTCTGTCCAGGCTATCCCGGCAGATCGGCATTGTTATATCTCCGGATATTACCCAGGCGAAGTTCCCCCGCATCACCTTCCGGCGGTTGGAGGAAAACCGGATTCTGGCCATTTTCGTGGACCAGAACTGCCAGATTCACAGCTGTGTTCTCCATGTCCGAAGGGGATACCGGCAGAAGGATTTGGACCGGATAGGAGCGGAGTTGGAAGAGGGGCTAGCCGGGATGACCCTCGAGCAAATGCGGTGCTACCTGGAGGAGAATGGTCCGGCGGAAAGGGGAACGACAGGGAAGATTCTGGGGAGGGACGCTCAGGAGATTTTGCGCGATTATCTCCATGATACCGTTGGCGATAGCGCCTTAATCTTGAGGGGCATGGAGGATATCATCCGGCAACCTGAATTTTCCGATCTGGAGAAAATGCGCTCCTTGTACCGGGCCGTTCAGGGGCGGCGGACCCTGATGGAGGTCCTGAACCGGTGCACGGAAAAAGGGGGAATCCAGGTCCTCATTGGATCCGAGAACCTGTCCCCTGAACTTTCGCAATTCACTCTTGTAACCTCAGCTTACGGTCCGGAAGACCGGCCCCTTGGATCCTTGGGAATCCTGGGACCCATTCGCATGAAGTATGGCCGGGCCGTGTCGGTGGTCGAGTACGTATCCCGCTACTTCAGCCATCTGTTGACGGCCGCGATTAACTAACCTACATTAAATCTTCAGGATTTTGAGCATGTTGAAGAAGACCAACCTTCCCACCGAAGAGACCCCAACCGATGAACCGGTGGATAAAACTCCGACTTCCGCCGCCGATGATGAGGTGGAGATCATCGAGATCGAGGGGATGGAGAACCAATTCGGCGATACCGGCTCCTCTCCCGGAGATCTGCAGGCGCAATTGGAAATCTTGCAGCGTGAAAAGAAAGAGGTCCATGAGCGATTGCTCCGGAAACAGGCCGACCTGGAAAACGCGCGAAAGCGGATTGAGAAGGAAAAGAGAGAGTTTCTGCGTTTTTCAGGGGGCGAGTTAATCCGAAAACTCCTTCCTGTTGTCGACAACCTGGAACGGGCCTGCGCGGTTGCGGAAGAGGCAGGAGATGCCAACCTGCAGGAAGGGCTCCGGCTTGTTTATCAGGAATTCCTGGATATCCTGAAAAAGGAAGGATTGACCTCCATAGATGCGGAAGGACAAAAGTTCGATCCCAACCGGCATGAAGCGGTTCTTCGCGAGGAAACCGATGAGATCGAATCGGACCAGGTGATCGCGGTACTGCAAAAGGGGTATTTTTACCGGGAACGGCTTCTTCGTCCCGTCATGGTCAAAGTAGCGGTTCCTCTCCGGAAGGAGGAGTCGGAGCGGGAGGAAGATCCGGAGGAAGGTTCGGCGGGTACGGGAACCGATTCCGATCGGGAACTGGTCTGAATTTTTCTTCGTTCGGGGGGATCGATGGGAACCTTCGGGGGCTGGGAGGCGCCTGCAAGGAGGGAATATGAAGAAGATTATCGGCATTGATCTGGGCACGACAAACAGTTGCGTGGCGGTAATGGAAGGGAACGTTCCCAAGGTGATCCCCAACAGAGAAGGCACCCATACCACACCCTCCATTGTCGCTTTTACCGAGAAGGGAGAGCGGCTTGTCGGACAGATCGCCAAGCGCCAGTCCTTGACCAATCCCAAAAACACGGTCTACTCGGTAAAGAGATTGATTGGCAGAAAGTTCGATACGCCGGAGGTTCAGAAGGCGGGAAAAATTCTTCCTTACGAGACGGTGACCTCCGAAAACGGCGATGTCCGGATTCGTATCCAGAACCGCGATTTCACCACCCAGGAAATATCCGGGATGATCCTGACCCGTCTCAAGGAAATGGCCGAGGAGTACCTCGGGTTCACGGTGAGCGAGGTGGTCCTCACCGTTCCCGCCTATTTCGATGACAGTCAGCGGCAAGCGACGAAAGATGCGGGCCGGATTGCCGGGCTCAAGGTCTTGAGGATATTGAACGAACCGACCGCCGCGGCGCTCGCATATCGCCTGGAGGAGACTGGAACCAAGAAGATCGCCGTCTATGATCTGGGCGGAGGAACTTTCGACATATCGATACTGCAGCTGGGTGAGGGGGTCTTCGAGGTCAAATCGACCAGCGGAAACACTTTTCTCGGGGGAGACGACTTCGACCAAAGGATCGTGGAATGGCTGCTCGGGGAATTCCAGAATCAAGAGGGCATCGACCTTCAAAATGATCGGCTTGCCCTCCAGAGGCTGAAGGAGGCCGCGGAAAAGGCGAAATGCGAGCTGTCCACGACCGAACGTTGTGAAATCAACCTTCCCTTCATCTCCGCGGATAATGCAGGTCCCAAGCACCTGAATTCCGTTCTCACGCGGGAAAAGTTCGAGTCCTTGGTGGATGATCTGGTGGAACAGACCCGGCAACCCTGCCTGGAGGCATTGCAGATGGCGGGAATGAACCCCGACCAGATCGACGAGGTTCTCCTTGTCGGCGGCCAGACCCGAACTCCCATGGTGGTCCGGGCGGTCGAGTCGATCTTCGGGAAAAAACCCGAAGACGATCGAAGCCCGGACGAGGTAGTCGGCATCGGGGCCGCCATCCAGGCGGCGATTCTCCAGGGAGAGATCAAGGACATGGTTCTGCTGGACGTTACCCCCCTCTCCCTCGGCATCGAGACCCGGGGCGGAATGTTCACCAAGCTGATCGACCGGAACACCACCATACCTACCCGGAAGGGAAAGGTGTTCACCACCATTCTGGATAATCAGGCAGAAGTGGAAGTCCACGTCTTGCAAGGGGAAAGGGAAATCGCGAACTATAATCGATCGCTGGGAAAATTCGACCTCGTCGGAATCCCGCCCGCTCCCAAAGGAGTGCCCCAGATCGAAGTCAGCTTCGAAATCGACTCCAACGGAATCGTCAACGTATCCGCCAGGGATATGGCCACCAGCCAGCAACAGGCCATGGTGGTCACTCCTTCCAGCGGACTGTCAGAAAAGGAAATCAAGACGATCATCGACGAGGCCCAGGTCAACGAGGAATCGGATCGGCGCAAGGCCGAACAGCACCGGATCCAATCCCGCCTGGAAAGCCTCCTCGACTCCAACTTGAAGACCTTCGCCGAGTTCGGAAAATCTCTTCCGGAAGACCAGGGAAAAACGGTCAAGTCCATACTGGATGACGCCAAGCGCGCCTTGCAGGGATCCAGCGTGGCGGAATCGCAAAAATCTCTGGAACGCCTCGGTGAGGCTGCCCAGATCCTCACCGAAGTGATCCTCTACAACCCTTCCAAATTCCGGGCTTCCGACGAGCCTTCCGAGGCGGGTGGAAAAAAATAACCTGCTGGCGGTCGAAGCGATAACGGAAAGGCTGATCCGAAATTGAACGAACTCGATTACTATGCCATTCTGGGGGTTCCCCGGGAGGCAACCGACCAGGAAATCAAGAAGGCCTACCGCCGGCAGGCAATCAAATATCACCCGGATAAGAATCCGGGCGACCAGCAGGCCGAGGAACAGTTCAAGGTCGCAGCCGAAGCCTACAATGTCCTTGGGGACTCGGAAAAACGTTCCCTGTATGAC
>JAPUIV010000118.1 GCA_027296665.1 Acidobacteriota bacterium
TCTGCCAGCTCACCGACACACAGCCCTACGTTCTCCGATTCTGGGAGTCGGAATTTCCGCAACTCATCCCCCAGAAGAACAATTCCGGCCAGAGAATATATCGCTCATCAGATATCGGATTGATCCTCCGGATCAAGAAACTTCTTTACGAGGAGGAATTCACGATTGCCGGGGCGCGCAAGCAACTCGAGGGGGAGCAATCGAACAAGGTAAACTCCGTTGATGGGGAAGGGTCGCGGGCCCAGGATCGGAAATTGCTTTTCCAGGAGATACGAAACGAGTTGGAAAGCCTGTTGAATCTATTAGAGTCCCCCTCTGCGGAGGCACCTGCAGAGGAAGGGGATCCCGGCCGATCGTCATGAAGTATTTTTGGCATTGGTTCCACATATCAATTCATTAGTTTTGACGGGACGTGGCGCAGACTGGTAGCGTACACGCTTGGGGTGCGTGTGGTCGCCGGTTCAAATCCGGCCGTCCCGACCAACATCTTGATGGTCTAGCCCTCGAATGAAACCTCGGATCCTCCTGACAAATGATGACGGGATCCAATCCCCGGGCCTGGAAGGGCTCCTGGCGGAATTGGCGTGTATCGGGCAGGTAACGGTGGTCGCCCCGGAGGGGGAGCGGAGCGGGGCCAGCCATTCGCTGACCTTGCACCGGCCTTTGCGCCTCCGGAACCTGCATTCGGATCGATTCAGCCTTGATGGAACCCCCACCGACTGCATCCAGATGGGGTTGACCCGGATTCTGAATGCACGGCCGGACCTGGTGGTATCCGGTGTGAACGCCGGGAGCAATGTCGGAGAGGACGTCACCTATTCCGGCACGGTCGCAGCCGCATTCGAGGCCACTCTGTATGGAATTCCCGCCTTTTCCATTTCCCTCAAGTCCTCCTCCACACCGGAAAATTATACGCCTGCGGCCTCCTTCGCCAGGGTTCTGGCGGGGCGAATCCTCAGGGAAGGCCTTCCCGACGGAGTTTTCCTGAACGTGAATATTCCCGCCGGGGCCGTGAGGGGGATCCGATGGACCCGGCAGGGAAGGCGGGTGGTGTCGTTGAGCCCGGCCAATTCGGGCCCAAGCGGGAACGGCAAATACCTCTGGATTCAGCGGAACACCGGGAGCTGGCGCCCCGATCCCGACGCCGATTTTCTGGCCCTGCAACAGGGAATGATTTCGATCACCCCTCTGCGAGTGGACTGGACCCACAATCACCAGGATGGAGCGCAAGTTCCCCGCTGGAAATTTTCCGTTCCCGGGATCGATCTGGAATCTAAGCATGGACTATAGTCTTCGCCGGCAGGGAATGGTCGAAAAGCAACTGATCCGCCGCCGGATCCGGGACCCGGCCGTTCTCGAGGCTTTCAGGCAGATTCCGCGCCATAGATTCGTTGAGGAGGCCCTCCAGGAGAAGGCCTACGGAGATTATGCCCTCCCGATCGGATTCGGACAGACGATCTCGCAACCGTACATCGTCGCCCTGATGACGGAACTTTTGCGCCTTCCGCCCGATGCCCGGGTTCTGGAGATAGGAACCGGTTCGGGCTTTCAGAGCGCCATTCTTTCCAGGGTGGCGGCCCAGGTCTACTCGATCGAGCGGATCCCGCAACTCGCTCAACGTGCCCAGGCGATCTTGAAGTCACTCAAGATCTCCAACGTGCATATCAAGGTTTTCGACGGGACCTATGGTTGGAAAGAACCAGCCCCGTTCCACGGCATTCTCATCTCCGCCGGGGCTCCGAAGATTCCTCCGTCCCTGGAGGATCAGCTGGTGGACGGGGGCCGTCTGATTTTGCCGGTTGGCGGGAAGGACACCCAGACCTTGAAACTCCTGATCAAGGAGGCCGGAAGGACGCGTGTGGAGGAACATGGCCGGTGTGTTTTCGTCAAATTGATCGGCCGTTTCGGATGGTCCAACGAGGAGGAGAACAGGGAAAACGGACATGGATGAGACCGGGCAAAAATGAATTCCTGGTTCCTGTTCGAATGGCTGCACCGGGTACGGGAATGGACCGAATCGTTGGCCCGGAATCCGTACGGAGGTGTGGCGCTGTTCGGAATCTCGTTGGCCGAGGCTTCCTTCTTTCCCATTCCCCCCGACGTGCTTCTATTGGCTCTGGCTGTCGCCCGGCCGGAATACAGCCTCTGGTATGCTGCCATCGCCACTGCGGGATCGGTTCTCGGCGGCCTTCTGGGGTACGCTATCGGCTCATTCGGAGGGCGTCCTCTCCTCTCGCGGTTGATCTCGGAGGAGAAGATCCGCCTCGCCCATGATGTTTTCCAGCGATACGAAGGCTGGGCGATCGGGGTGGCCGGACTGACCCCGATTCCCTACAAGATCTTCACCCTCTCCGCGGGTGCGTTGCGGGTGAATCTTACCGTCTTTTTCGTAGCCTCCCTCCTGAGCCGGGGGGCCAGGTTCTTCGCGGAGGGGCTCCTGATCTGGTACTTCGGCAAGGCATTACAGGGATTCATTGATCGGTATTTCAACTTATTGGCGATTCTCTTCCTGGTGGTTCTCGCCGGAGGATTTTTTCTTCTCCGTATGCTGGCCAAACGATCTTTTTCCCCGGGTTCTCCCCGGAATCCTTCTTGACGCCACCCCGGAGGGCATGTTACAAGTTCCCCTCATACCGGGCATCATCCGTGATGTCCGCCAGGTCGGGGCGTAGCGCAGCTTGGTAGCGCACTTGTCTCGGGTGCAAGGGGTCGGAGGTTCGAATCCTCTCGCCCCGACCAAATAAACCTAATTATCTCAAGTAGATAAAAGAAACCCCCTGCAGAGGTGAAAGACCTCTGGAGGGGGCTGGTGTCATGCTGGTGCTATCTTGATTCCGGTTTGAGACGAGACATCCACCCGGACGCCAGGAAAGCATTCCGTTCGGCCACTTCCTTATTAAGCGATTACTTTTCAAGTGGAAGCATTGCCTTTGATAATGAGGGGAATTTCTATTTCATTCGGGAGGTTGGTACAGGTGAAAACTGTGGAAGCATTCCACTAAAAAGTGTTCAATTATTTCGGGACAACGGCAACGTGAAAACCTTAATTGGTTTTGTAAATGACAGGTGTGCCGATCCATTGACATCAAAGGTAGACTTTATCCAACTTGGTATAGGAGGAGGGGCAATAGTTTTCGATGAGGAACGAGGCCGACTACTATTCACACTCTTTTCACTTGGAACTGGTGGACCGACAGTATGTTTCCCTTGTTTGGGTCATTGGACTGCCGCAATAAACGGTTTGACTACAGAAAACGAGATCCTCCAGACCTACATTCCACCAATAGGACCCCTAAGTTTCTCAGTTCCCACCCGTCCAGAAGGCTTTGAACGTGCCGATTGGTTCGACACCTACTACGGCCCGCTGACACTACCCATCGACTTCACCCAAGCCCAACCACTCCAGTGCGGGTTCCCGGTGGGTGCACCTAACCCTGGCGACTTCCTGACGGTAGCGGACACTACGCCGCCACTTGCACCAGGGCAGGGGTGGTGGTTTGTGACAGCGGTGAACCACGCAGGGCAAACACGGTATGGCAGGCAGAACGTCGGTGGAGTGATTCAGG
>JAPUIV010000119.1 GCA_027296665.1 Acidobacteriota bacterium
GGCGGTTTTCGAACATCTCGGAGGTGTTGACGTGGTGTTCCAGGTTGCCGCCGTCGCCGATTTCCGCCCGCACCGGGTGTTGCCGGAGAAATGGAAACGGTCCGGCGGGGTGGTTCCGATCGAACTGGAATCCACGCCCGATATCCTCGCGGAGATAGCCGGAAAGAAGAGCGGGGCGTTCCTCGTGGGGTTCGCGGCCGAAACGGAAAAGGTTCTCGAAAACGCCGGAAGAAAACTGAAGGAGAAGGGGCTGGATCTGATCGTCGCCTGTGATGTGACGCGGGGTGGGTTGGGAAGCGAGGAGGCAGCGATGTCGATACTCGATTCGGACGGCCCTGCGGAAGAGTTGCCGAGAATGAGGAAGGAGGAGATTGCCGCCCGTATCCTGGATCGGGTCGAAAGGAGGTTGAACTGATGGGAATGGATCGAGCGAAAATTGCCGCCCGGATCGGAGAGCACCTGGCCTTCCTTCAGGAAATGGGGATCCGCGAGATCCGCGTTCCCAAAGGAAAGGCGGCCCGGCAGGGACCCGGCAAGATCGAAGGTCTGGAGGAGATCCGGATCGACCTCGGTGATTGCACGCGATGTCCCCTGCATCAAGGGCGCAAGCAGATTGTCTTCGGGGAGGGGAATAGTTCCGCCGATCTGGTCTTTGTCGGGGAAGGACCCGGCCGGGACGAGGATCTTCAGGGCAGGCCGTTCGTCGGCCGGGCCGGTCAACTACTGGACCGGATCCTCCAGGCCATGGGGCTGCGACGCGAGGAGGTGTACATCGCCAACATGGTCAAGTGCCGTCCACCCGGCAACCGGGTCCCGCAAAAAACCGAGATCGACACCTGTGTCCCTTTTCTCATGCGGCAGCTGCAGGCCATCCGGCCCAGAATCGTCTGCACCATGGGGAGCGTTGCCTCGCAAACCCTTCTCGAGATCCAGACCCCCATCTCCCGCATACGCGGAAAATTCCACGAGCGGCATGGTCTTCTCATCCTGCCGACCTTTCATCCCGCCTACCTTCTGAGAAACCCCGAGAAGAAGAGGGAGGTCTGGATCGACATGAAGGTGATCCTCGCGAAGCTCGGTCTCGAACCTCCATCCCGAAAGTCGGGGATTGGCTCTCAGTAGTGACACCCGCTCAACCACGGTTCGCCACCGTGGCGGTGCCTTCCGCCGCCAGGGCGCTTTTCACCTACAGGATTCCGGCACCGTTGCTGCCGATGTGCCGTACGGGAACGCGGGTGGTGGTCCCGTTCGGGCGTTCCGTGCTGACGGGAATCGTCACTGATCTCTTGCCGGCGGCGGGCCCGGGCGGCTACCGGATAAAGGATATTCTCGAGATTCTCGATCCCGATCCGGTGGTCTCGAAAAAGATGCTGGAATTCACCCGCTGGGTCGCCGACCATTACCTGGCGTCCTGGGGAGAGGTGCTGAAGGCGGCCCTTCCCCCCGGAACCAATGTTCGCTCCGTTCCCGGAATTCACCTGACCGGGCTGGGGAACCAGGCTCTCGAGGGCGATGCCCGACTGGTTATTGCCAGCGAAGAGCGCTCCCTGCTGGAGAGAATCGGGAAGGGGGGGGGGCTGGCCTGGCGGGTTCTCGGCAAGGGTAAGGAGGGAAAACAGATTCACCGGAGGGTGGAAAATCTGGTCCGGCGCCGATTCCTGTTCCACGGGGCCTTGCGCCAAGAACCGCGGGTCAAGGCGGCCCGACAACGGATCCTGTCTCTCCAACCCGGACGGAAAAGGGGAGACCGGGAGGCGGCCGTGGGGCGCAGCCGGATCGCCGCCTCGGTCCTGAGGGAGCTGAAAACCGCCGGCGGATCGATCCCCGCCCCGCTGCTGTTCCGGAGGGTGAAATCGGCCCATGCCGCGGTCCGGAAGCTTCTGGAGAAGGGGATCCTGGCCGAACGTTGGGTGCCGGTCGAGCCGGACCGGGAACCGGTTCCGCCTGCCCGGCCGGCAGAGATCCTGCAACTGAACCGGGGACAACAACAAGCGGTGGCGGCGGTGGAGAGTCGATTACTCGAACGGAAATTCCGGGTCATTCTATTGCGCGGGATCACCGGGAGCGGAAAGACGGAAGTCTTCCTGCGGGGCATCGAAAAAGCCGCGGGGCTCGGCCGGCGTTCCCTCTATCTGGTACCGGAGATCTCCCTGACCCCCCTGCTGGAAAGAACCATTCGATCGAGATTTCCGGGCGGGGTGGAGGTTCTTCACAGTGGACTGACCGGCAGGGCCAGGTTGGCCGCCTGGAACCGGATCCGGGAGGGCCGGGCCCGGGTGGTTCTGGGAACCCGTTCCGCCGTGTTCGCCCCCATTTCCGATCTCGGCCTGGTCATTGTCGACGAGGAGCAAGAGGAGAGTTATAAACAGGAAGAAAACCCGAGATACCACGGCCGCGATGCCGCCATCGTGCGCGGGAAGATGGCCGGCGCCCTGGTGCTGCTCGGCACCGCGACCCCCGCCCTGGAGACCCATTACCACGCACAGAACGGACGCTATGATCTGCTGCAGCTCGACACGCGTGTCGAGGAGCGGCCGTTGCCTGCCGTCACCGTGGTCGACATGCGCGAGGAATTCCGCCGCAGAGGGGAACAAGTCATGCTGTCGAAGGAGTTGGAGGAGGCGTTGCGCGACCGCATGGAGCGCCGGGAGCAGAGCCTGGTCCTGCTGAACCGCCGCGGCTGGGCTGCCTTCCTGCTATGCCGCTCCTGCGGCAAGCGGGTGCAGTGCCCGCGCTGCAGTATCAGCTTCACGTACCACCTTGCGGCCGGCGTGCTGAAGTGCCATTACTGTGGGTGCAGGAAACCGTTGATCCCGAATTGCCCGGACTGCGGCGGTGAGCACCTGCATTTCGGAGCGGAGGGAACCGAACAGGTGGAAACGGTGATCCGAGCGGCCTTGCCGGGTGTTCGCCTGGCCCGGATGGACCGGGACACGGTCAGCAAACGGGGTCGATCGGCGGAGATTCTTGGACGGTTCGAGGCGGGGGAGTTGGATATCCTTCTCGGCACCCAGATGATAGCCAAGGGACACCATTTCCCGCGCGTCACCCTGGTCGGTGTACTGTCGGCCGACCACCTTCTCGCCTTCCCCGACTTCCGGGCCAGTGAACGGACATTCCAGCTACTGACCCAGGTGTCGGGGCGAGCCGGAAGGGGAGAGATCCCGGGGGAGGTAGTGATCCAGGCCTTCCATACCGATCACTATGCCATCCGGGCGGCGCGCGACCACAACCCCGAAATGTTTTACGAGAAGGAACTGCACTACCGGAAGATCATGAAATACCCTCCCTTCGCGGTCATGGCGGCTTTGATCATCCGGAACCACGATTGGCGCCACGCGGAGTCCGACGCCGCCCGGGTGGCAGGAGCCTTGAAACGGCTGGGGGAAGGGAAGATCCTGATTCTCGGGCCGGCGCCGGCCCCGATCGGCAAGCTGCGGGGGGAGTACCGGTACCAGATCCTGATCAAAGGGGAGAAACGCGCCAGGATCCGGTCGGTCCTCAACGAACTGCTGGAACGGCTCCGGGATTACCGGATTCCTCCGCGCCGGCTGTCGGTCGATATCGATCCGATCTCCACCATGTGACGGGACAGGATGATTTCAGCCATGTTGATCCAGGTAATTTTCGAGGACTCGATGGAGGGAGCCCTGGCGGCCCTCGATTCGGTCCATGCAGATGCCGACGCGGTTGAATTTCGCCTGGATAGGATGGGTGATTTCGATCCCGCGCTCCTGATTGACAGGGCGCCCATTCCGGCCATCATGACCTTCCGCAGCCGGGAGTCGGGAGGCGCCTTCCGCGGCGGCCGCCGCCAGCGTTTCGAGCAATTGCGCCGCGCTCTTCAGGCGGGCCCGGCCTACGTCGATCTGGAATTTGATACCGATGACGAGCGATTGATCCCGGCGGCGGGAGAAAGCCGCGTGATCCTCTCGACCCATCCTCCCGAAGGCCAGACGGGCGATCTGGAGGATCTATTCCGCCGGATGGCGGGCCGCACCGGGGTTGAGGTGTTGAAGATCGTCCCCTGCGCCGATTCGATCACCGATAATCTCCGGATCCGCAGCCTTCTTGCCCTAGCCGCCAGGGAGGGGAGGTCTCTGGCCGCATTCTGCATGGGCGGGCGCGGTCTGGTGAGCCGGTTGCTGGCCCTGTCCTGGGGCTCCTGGGCAACCTACGGGGCGGCCCGGAAAGGCGGGGAGTCGGCCAGCGGGCAGTTGACGGTGGGGGAGCTTGCCGATCTGTTCCGGGTGAAACGGGTGGGGCGGGAGACCCGGCTTTTCGGTATCCTGGGCTTTCCATTGGGCCATTCCCTTTCTCCCTGTATCCACAATCATGCGTTCCGCCACCTGGATCTCGATGCCTGCTACCTCCCGTTCGAGGCCGAATCGATCTCGGAGTTTCTGCCGGTGATGGAGGAGTTGCGGCTCGAGGGGTTCAGCGTCACATTGCCGCACAAGGAAGCGATCATTCCCCACCTGGATGAGGTGGACGAAAAGAGCAGGGAATTCGGCTCGGTGAACACCGTGATCCGTCGCGGGAACCGGCATGTAGGGTTCAACACCGACGTGAGCGCGGCGCTACGGGTCCTGGAACGGGCCCTGTCGGTACGGGACCGCAGGGTGGCGCTGCTCGGCGCGGGGGGGGCCGGGGCGGCGATCGCCCGGGCCTTGCACCAGAGGGGGGCGCTCGTGACCATTTACAACAGGAGTCCGGATCGCGCCCGCCGCCTTTCGGATGCGATCGGTTGCCGGTCTGGCGCCCTGGATGATTACGGGAAAGAAAGTTGCGATATCCTCATCAACGCCACCTCGGTGGGGATGTATCCAGATGTCGGGGAGATCCCGGTTCCGGCCGGCACCCTCCGCGCGGAATGGGTTTTCGATCTGGTCTACAATCCGCCGGAGACCCTGCTGTTACGGGAAGCCCGGAAAAGATCGATCCGGACCCTGGGCGGCCTGGAGATGTTCCTGGAACAAGCCATGGAACAGTTCCAGCTCTTTACCGGCAAGCCGCCCCCCGGCGCGGTGATGCGGCGCGCCGCGGAGAGGGCGCTCGGTTTCGCGGCGCCCGGAGAGGAGCGGGATGCCTGAGGATCTCGAACGCTACTCCCGCCAGATCCTGTTCCCACCCATCGGCAATGAGGGCCAGGCCCGGCTCCGCGGGTCGCGTGTCGCCGTGGTGGGGTGCGGGGCGCTCGGTTCCTTCTCCGCGTCGATGCTGGCCCGTGCCGGTGTCGGGAACCTCCTGATCCTGGACCGGGACTTCCTCGAGGAGAGCAATCTCCAGAGACAGATCCTGTTCGATCAGGAGGATGTTCGCCGGCTCCTTCCCAAGGCGGCTGCCGCGGCGGAGCACCTGCGAAGGATCAATCCCGCCATCCAGGTGGAGGGAAAGGTTGTCGATGTTACCTGGAGAAACATCTTCGCCGTGGCCGGTGAACCCGATCTGATCATCGACGGGACGGACAACTTCGAAACCCGTTTCCTCCTGAACGATTTTGCGGTGCAGCGAGAGATCCCCTGGATCTACGGAGCTTGCGTCGGCAGTTACGGGATATCCTTCACCATCCTGCCCGGCCGGACCCCTTGCCTGCGCTGCCTGATTCCCTCCCTGCCCGATGCCGGGTCGCAACAGACTTGTGAGCAAGCCGGAATACTGGCGCCGGCGGCCGGCATGATCGCATCGTTGCAGGTGGCCGAGGCATTGAAGATCCTGACCGGCAACCCGGACCGGATCTCCGAGGATCTGGTGACGATCGATGTATGGGAGAACCGCCATCTGCGAACCCGGGCCACACGGAAAGAATTCCCGGACGGCTGTCGTTGTTGCGGGGAGAAGCGGTTCCCTTTCCTGGAGGGCAGCGAGGGAACGTGGGATCAATCGCTTTGCGGCCGGGATTCGATCCAGATCACCCCGCCGATCCCCGGCTGCCTGGATCTGGTAAGGTTGGAGAAGGTTCTGCGGCCGGCCGGGCGGGTCGAGAGGA
>JAPUIV010000012.1 GCA_027296665.1 Acidobacteriota bacterium
GGTATGCCCACCTCTCTCCTGAGTATCAGATGGGAATTGCGGAGAAAAACGCTGAGCTAGCTGCAGGTTGGTACAGGGCAAGTAGGGGATGAAACTGATTCTAGATAGCACCAGGATAGCACCAGCACCCGTATGCCAGGCTCACCCAGCAGTGAAAAAGTCAGGCCCGCAAATTGTATGCTATTGATTCTTATAAGTTTATTTGAATGAAAGGAGTGGATCCGGGACAGGGATTCGAACCCCGATCGCTTGATTCAGAGTCAAGTGTCCTACCATTGGACGATCCCGGATCGGCCCGCATGATAGCGATTCCCTGGAAGGACTGTCAAGATTTGGTGTCGGCTCCCGACTCCAGGAACTCGACCAGACGGGTGATCCGGGCGAGGACTCTCTCCTTGCCTACCAGGTCGGTCACCTGAAAGATGCCCGGGCCCACGGACCGGCCGAGCAGGGCGACGCGAAGAGGATGGATCAGGGAGCCGGCGCTTGTCTCCGCCTCTTCAGCCAATCCCCGGAGGGCCTGTTCCACCGATTCTTGGTTGAAGGTCTGCAGCTGGCCGAAACGATCCCGCAGGTCTTTCATCCTGGCGGCAAGGCCTTCCCCTTTGAGGTGTTTGCGGACCGCCTTTTCCTCGTATTCGAACTGATCGGTGAGAAATGGCCTGCCGTCCCTGGTGAAATCTCCCAGCAGTTTGGATCGATCCCGCAGGGTTTCGATCAATTTGAGGAACCAGGGTTTCCGTTCTCCGAGGAGATCCTCCTGCCAGATCCCTTCGCGGATCAGTTCTTCCTTGACCACCGGCAACAATGATTCGATCGGCAACCGGTTGATGTACTGGCTGTTCATCCATTCCAGTTTCCGGACATCGAAGATGGCGCTCTTTGCCGATACTTTCTCGAAGGAAAAGGCGGCGGTGAGCCGCTCGGGATCCAGGATCTCCTTGCCCTCTCCCGGGGACCATCCGAGAAGTGCGAGAAAATTGAATAGCGACTCCGGCAGGTAGCCATCCTTGCGGTAGTCGGTCACCGATATGGCGCCGTGCCGTTTGCTGAGCCGTTTTCCGTCGGCGCCGTGGATCAGCGGGAGGTGGGCGAAGATCGGCACGGAGACTCCCAGAGCCTGGTAGAGCAGGATCTGCTTGGGGGTATTCGAAAGATGATCGTCGCCGCGGATGACGTGCGTGATTTTCATGAAGGTGTCGTCGGATACCACCGACAGTTGATAGGTGGGACTGCCGTCCGAACGCAGGAGAACGAAGTCTTCGATCGAGGCGTTGTCGAACTTCGTCTCGCCGTGAACCAGGTCCTTGAAGACCGTGCTTCCCTCCGGGACACGGAACCGGAGACAGTTCGGTTCGCCCGCCTCGCGCCTGCGCTTCACCTCTTCCGCTGAAAGCTTCAGGCACCCGCGGTCGTATCTCCAGGCGCGTCTTTCCCGTTCCGCTTTCTGGCGGCGTTCCTTCAAGGCCTCCGGCGTGCAGAAGCATGGATAGGCCTTCCCCTGGGCCTCCATCCGGAGGCCGTCGGCGCGGTGTTCCTCCTTCCGGTGCGACTGGAAGAACGGCCCTTCGTCCCACGCGAGCCCGAGCCACTTCAGCCCATCGAGGATCTCGGCGACCATTTCCTGCGAGGACCGGGCCCGATCGGTGTCCTCTATCCGGAGGATGAACTTGCCGCCCCGGTTCCGGACGAACAGCCAGTTGAACAGGGCGGTGCGCGCCCCACCTACGTGGAGAAAGCCGGTTGGGCTGGGTGCGAATCTGGCGCGAATCGTTTCCATGGCGTGAACCCGGTTCATCATACACAACCGGCCAGGGATGCGACAACCCGCCCGGGCCACATTGGCTGGTCGGGGTTTGCCGGGGTTCGGTTCTCGGTTACCATCTCGGGTGGAAGAGGGACGACTCTTGGCGCATGCCACCCGAACAACCGATCGGTTCGAGGCGGGGGAAGGGAGAGCCGGCCGCGGCGTGATCCTGGCCTGGTGCTTTTACGACTTCGCCAACTCCTCCTTCACCACCCTGATTGTCACGCTCGCCTTCAGCGTCTACTTCCGGCAGGTGGTGGTCGGGGAGGGCGCGCGCGGCGATCTCCTCTGGGGCAGGGCGATCTCGATCTCCATGCTGATCGTGGCTTTGACCGCTCCCTTGCTGGGAGCCGCGGCCGACCGGACCGGCGCCAGGAAGAGATTCATGATGGCGATGGCAGGAATCTGCATCGTCTGCACCGGCCTGCTCTCCCTGGTGCGACCGGGACAGGTGTTGCCGGCGATGCTCCTGTTCATCGCCGCGAATATCGGGTTCGCCGGCGGCAACGTCTTTTACAACGCCTTCCTTCCGGAGATCGCGGGACCCGGCCGGATCGGCAAGATCTCGGGATATGGTTGGGCCCTCGGCTATCTGGGGGGCCTCGCTTGCCTCGGTCTGGTCTTTCCCCTGATCAGCGGCGGTCTCGAGCCGGAGAACCTGGGACGGTTCCGGGCGAGCTTCGTGGTGGTGGCGTTATTCTTTTTTCTCTTCTCCCTGCCCGCCTTCATTTTTCTCAAGGATAGCCGGCCGGGAGCGACGGCCGCCCCGAAAGAGAGGTTGTCCCTTCTCGCCGGCTACCGCCGGCTGCTGGAGACCTTCCGCCGGGTGCGGCGCTACCGGGAGCTGGTGAAATTCCTCCTCGCCTTCTTTCTTTACAACGACGCCATTCATACCGTGGTTGCCTTCACCTCGATCTATGCCGTTGTCAGTCTGGGGTTCACCATCCGGGAGATCACCATCCTGTTCATCTGGGCGCAGTTGACCGCCTTCCTCGGCGCCTGGATCTTCGGGCCGCTGGTCGATCGGATCGGCGGCACCCGGACCATCCGGATCACCCTGGTGATCTGGTGCCTGGTGGTCATCGGTGCCTTCCTGGTCCAGACCAAGGGCGCCTTCTGGGTCATCCTCCTGGTGGCCGGCTTCGCCATGGGGGCGAACCAGGCGGCTAGCCGCGGGCTGATGGGGCGGTTCATTCCGGCCGGACGAAACGCCGAGTTCTTCGGGTTCTTCGCCCTGGGCGGCAAGTTCTCGGCGGTCCTCGGGCCGGTCCTGTTCGGATGGATCTCGGTGCAAACCGGCAGTCAGCGGATCGCCATCCTGTCGCTCCTCGGGTTCTTCCTGGCGGGGCTGGCTCTCATGGGAATGCTGGATGAAACTGCAGGGATCGGCGCGGCCAGAAATGGATCAGCGGAGAATTAGAGTTGGCGGAGAGGGGGGGATTCGAACCCCCGGTAAGGTGTTAGCCCTACAACTGCTTAGCAGGCAGCCCTGTTCAGCCACTCCAGCACCTCTCCGCAGGTCGGCCGAGCGCCCATTCTACCCCTGGCCAGGATCGTCTGCCACCGCAAGCCGGGGCGGGCTCCCTGGCGGAGGGAGTGGGATTCGAACCCACGAGGAGTTTCCCCCTAGCGGTTTTCAAGACCGCC
>JAPUIV010000120.1 GCA_027296665.1 Acidobacteriota bacterium
CCGCCGATCAGGCGCCCTTCGACCAGAGTCCCGAGGGTGCTGCCTCGGTCCACCAGGTAGAATTCCTCATCGAGACGCCGATCAATGAGAAAATGCTCCCGGGAGATGAATCTGCGATCCCCCGCTTCCAGGATCAGGAAATCATTGACCGCGTCCTTCCCGGAGGAGAGCCCTATGAGCCCGAATCCCTTCGCAGAGGGTAGCCGTTCCCTTCTGCCGACCCGGAAGGGGAGTTTGGACAGCAGATACCTTTCGCCGCCGAGAGCTTTCCGCGATGCCGGAGTCATGGCTTGGAGAAGACTTTCGCCCACCAGTTTTATATCCTCTGCGAGAACTATCTAATGAGAATTCTTGCAGAGACTATATAAAACCCGAAGCGGAATGCCAAGGGGGATTCGTCGAAAAATAGGAAAAATTGCGGACTCCGGATCCGCAAGATTCGGGAAACGCCCTCCAGAAGGATCCATGAACAGATTGTCTGCGAATCCGCATAAAGGAAACGATCGGTTCGCCGGAAAATGGCCTAACCTCCTTCTCCTAGCCCTGGCAGAGCTCCTGACCATGGCTCTTTGGTTTTCCGCTTCCGCCGTTCTACCCCAGCTCATCGAGGAATGGGGACTGTCGGTTCGGCAGGCGGCCTGGATGACGATGAGCGTCCAGATCGGTTTTGTTGCGGGGGCCCTGGCCAGCGCGATCCTCAACCTCCCGGACCGGATCGATCTCCGCCTTCTGATCGGCCTGAGCAGCGTTGCGGGGGCGGCCTTCAACGCGGCCATTCCCGTTCTGGATCCCGGTCTGGGAATCACCCTGGGCTTGCGTTTCCTCACCGGAGTGGCCCTGGCGGGAGTCTATCCCCCCGGGATGAAACTCATGGCCACCTGGTGCGGCACCGACCGGGGTCGCGGGATTGGCATTTTGGTCGGAGCGTTGACTCTGGGGTCCGCCCTGCCCCATCTGCTGAACGCGGTTCCCTTTTTCGGCGCGGATGGAATGCCGCCCTGGCGGCCGGTCCTGTTCGTCACATCCGGCCTGGCGCTGGCAGCTGCCGTCCTGCTGTTCGGGGGGGTCAAGGTAGGTCCCCTCCTGGGGCAGGGAGCTCCATTCAACTGGCGTTTCGCCCTTCACGGTCTTTCCAACCGGCCCGCCCGCCTGGCCAATTTCGGTTATCTGGGTCATATGTGGGAGCTGTACGCGATGTGGACCTGGGTCCCGCTCTTTCTGATCGACAGTTACCGCGTATCCGCCTGGAGCCTCATCTCGGCCCGGTGGGCAGGATTCGCCGTGATCGCGGTGGGTGGGATTGGATCGATCCTGGCGGGAATCCTGGCGGATCGATTAGGGCGCACCGCCGTGACCATCGCGAGCCTGGTAATGTCGGGAAGTTGCGCCCTTCTGGTGGGTGCCCTGCATGGGAATCCGGGTCTTCTCACCGCCATTTGCCTGGTCTGGGGTTTTGCCGTGGTGGCCGACAGCGCGCAATACAGTGCCGCTGTCACCGAACTCACCGATTCCCGTTATGTCGGTACCGCGCTCACCGTCCAGACCTGCCTGGGTTTTATGCTGACGCTGGTGACCATCCGGATCCTCCCGCCCCTGGCCAGCAGGTTCGGCTGGGATTGGGTGTTCCCGGTACTCGCCATCGGTCCTGCCCTGGGAATCTGGAGCATGCTGCGCCTGCGGGGTTTGCCGGAGGCGAAACGGATGGCCGGCGGCCGGCGGTGAGAGGGGAGGGGGCTTGTCTCCTCTCCTGAAAACCCTTCCTGGCACCGGTTTTCAGGATTCCGGCGATTTCAAAATTTGAATTGATTTGGCGTGAGTTATCCATATATTTTTCTTCAAAGGGGTTAATTCACGGAAAGCTGGAAAGTATGGACAAGACATCAATTATTGAAACCGAAATCCCCGATTTGTCCACCCTGGACCCGGGACCCCGTCCGACGCTGAAAACCGAATCAGACAGAAGGAAGATCCTGCTGGTGGACGATGATCCGCAGATGCGGGAATTTCTCGCCGCGATGTTGAGCCGGGAAGGCTATGATGTGTTTTCGGTTCCGAGCTGTCTTGACGGGTTTCTCCATGTGATCCGTTCCTATTACCATTGCATGATCCTCGACCTTCTGTTTCCCGATGTCGACGGCTTGTTCCTGCATGAACAGGTGAAACGTCTCGATCCTGATCTGGGGGTCCGCACCATTCTGATTACCGGATCGGATGAATCGAATCCTCTCTATCAACGCGCCAAGGAAATGAAACTCCCGATCCTCAAGAAACCGATTTCCAATCAGCGATTGTTCAAGGTTCTGGACCGTTTTTGCGCCGGGAAATAGACCCTGGCCTTGTTCCCGCCTCCAGGCCCCGCAGGGGCAAAATCATCAAAGCGTATTGACAGGCTTCCCATTCATTTCCTATCATGGGAGCCGGAACCATCTCCCGGTCGGGATTATTTACCATGAGGCAGCCTCATCCAGTTTGGCCCATTCTCCTCGCAGGGATCGGTCTGGTCCTGGGCGGTTGCGCGGGAAGCCATGTGGGGGGGGGGCGAACCAAGGTGATCGACCTGGGACCTCTCCGGATCGATCGGGTATTTCGATCGATGGAGGGGCCCTCCGAGCGTGTCCGGTTCGATTACAGCGATGTCGACTGGGTGACCGGATTCCGCACCGAAGTCCTCGATATCCAGACGGGAGAGCGGCTGAGTGAAGAATTTTTTTGCCACGGTCAACTCCAGATCGATAATCAGACACGGCTGCTGGTAACTGCCACCGGGATCTCCGAAATTGCCTTTCCGGAAGGGTTCGGCCTGCCGTTACGCCAGATCCTGTCGGGAGTTCCGCAGGAGAAAAGGAAAGTCTCACTCTTCGGAATGGTGCTGAACAATCACCATCCGGAAATGGACCGCCTGACGAAGATCCGGATTTATATCGATTATTTGCGCGAGGAAGATCTGAAGGAACCGGGAGCCATCAAGAGGCTCTACAAGGTAGGGCTCCCGATCACGGTGGCCGTCTCTTCACCGGGATCCAAGGGGAACCCGGAATCGGCAGGAGAAGAATTCCATCTCCGGGGTACCCATTCCGCCCACTGGATGGTCCCTCCGGGGAAGCAGATCCAGAATAAAATCTATTCTCATATTGTTCCGGTTGACTCCACCGTTCATTTCGGGGTCGCCCACTTGCACAACTTCGGCGTGTACATGCGATTGACCGATTTGACCGATGGCAAGTTGTTATGGCAGACCGACGTGGTCAACCAACCGGGCCGGGCTCAGATCGCCCAGATTCCCGCCTACCGGAGCGGGACCGGTTTCCCCTTGTACAAGGACCACGAGTATGAGATCGAGGCAATGTATGAAAACCTCCTCGATCAACCGGTTGACGCCATGGCCTCCATGTACCTCTATTACCATCCTCTGGGAGACGAGAGGATCAGCTATCCGGATGCGCCCCCCTGAGGAGGACTACTCGGATTTCTTTACCTCGTCCTCCGCGAGGTTCATGTCGGTGTCGCAGCTGGGGCAGAGGTACATCCTGCCGTCCTCATGGTCGTAGGCGTACTCTTCCAGTGCCTCCAGGGTCCAGATCTTGCCGCATTGGGAGCAGCGGTAATCCTCTGCCATGGATAGGGGTTCCTTGGGGGAATGGCGCGGTCAGTTCAATCCACGTAACCCAGGCTTTTCAACATTTTTCGGTCCTCGGGGTCGATCTGTTGGTCCCTGGCGGCCAGGGGCAGGAACTCCTCCCTCTCCAGGCAACTCTGGGCGAGGCTGCGGAACTCCGGGTGTTCATCGATCCGGTTATGTTCTTCCAGGGGATCGACCGCCAGGTTGTACAGCTCATGACGGCCGGTTTTGGGATTGTAAATATACTTCCATGAGCCAAACTTTTTCCCCACGAGAAGAGGAATTCCCCGCAATGGCGGGGAGAAGATCTTCCAGAATTTCTTCCGGGCGCCGGCGAATGTCTCGAAATAGATCTCCGGCTCGTCCGGCGGCAGATCCGGCTGGAGAACCGTCTCAAGATTCCGGCCTTTCATCCCCTTGGGAGCGGGTATTCCCATGAGCGAGAGAACCGTTGGCATGACGTCGATTGTCTGGCTTGGATAGTCGGACCGGAGGCCGGCGGGAATCTTGCCAGGATACCTGAGGATCAAGGGGATGCGCAGGATCGATTCGTACACCCGGCGCCCGTGGCCGACGTAATTGTGCTCTCCAAAGCTTTCACCGTGGTCGGAGGTCAGAACCACCAGGGTTCGATTCTCCAGGCCGAGGTTTCTCAGTTCCTCAAGCAACAGGCCGATGTGATGGTCCACAAACGAGATTTCACTGTCGTACCGCGCGATCTTTTCCCGGGAGAAACCGTTGGCGGTCTTACCGGTTACGGGCAGGCTCTGGTGGGAAAATTTCTTGTGTTCCCGGTAAGGGAAATGGGGATCGAAGTAATGAACCCAGAGGAAGAAATCCTTCTTCCGGTTTTCCCCCAGCCATTCCTTGGCGAGGTCGGTGACCTGATCGGCAGGTCTTTCGGAATTCACGAATCGGTACCGGGTGTCCAGGCGATCGTTGTACAGCGCAAATCCCCGATGAAGGCCGGTCAGTTTTTTCCGCAGGGTCCATCCGCTGATGAATGCCGCGTTTGTGTAGCCCTGTTCCTTCAGGACCTCGGCCAGGGTGGGGATGTCCGGGGCCATCGGCACCCCATTGCGGATCGCCCCGTGCGAACGGGGGTGCCGGGAAGTCATCAAGGAGACATGGGCCGGGCCGGTCAATGGAATCTGGCTGGTGACCGACTCGAACAAGATCCCCTCGCTGGCGAGCCGGTCGATATTCGGAGAGGTCAGGATCGGGTACCCGTAGCAAGATAGGTGGTCGGCCCGGGTTGTGTCGATGGTGATCAGGAGGAGATTGTCACTGGCGGAGAACAGGGGGGGGGCGGCAAGACCGGTGGCGAGAACAAATGCCAGGGAGACCAATCCGGCCCTCAAGAGCCCCCTTTGCACGAGATGTCCCCGCCTCCCCTTGACCCGGATGGAACTTCGAAAAAAGGATACTCCGGCGCCGCCGGAACGGGATCCGGGAATTCCCTCCATTCTTTTAACTCCGAAGGGGTACCCGCGTCAACCCGAAAATGAAGAGGGATTGGATTTCCCGCCGGCTATTTCAATGTTCCGAGCGCCGGAGAAGTTCCTGGAAGAAACGGTGCAACTGCTTCTGGCTCCGGTCCACCTGGACGGAAAATGCCTTCTCCCTCCCGGATGGGAAATGGGGTTCGGCGGCCCGGAGAGAAACCCTCTTGGCGCCCCTCAGTTTGGCTCTGACCGGTTCCGGTACGGTGGGGGGATTGGCTACTGTCATGGATCGTATCCTCCTTCCGTTTGTCGACGGCCCTATTTTAGGAGGAATTTATAATATTTGTCAATATAAATTATAAATATTTTATAATGTTATAAATAACGTAAAATAATAGACTTATTATAATTTTATTCACTTATTTCATATATTGCAGGAAAAAATTACTTGATTTATTGTCGAATTATTAGGAGATAGAATGACCTACTTGTATAATACAATCGTTATTACCGGAAAGGATGACCAGATGGCAGGAGGGCAAAGGGCGTCAGTTTCCCTCGGGAAGCAGATCCGGGACTTGCGGATGGAAAGAGGGCTCACCCTGAAGGAACTGTCGGAGAGGATCGGGGTTCATTTCACCACGGTATCCTCCTGGGAACGGGGCCGGAGCATGCCTGGCTATGATCTGATGCCACGCCTGTCCACCGCCCTGGGAATCGTTCCCGGTGATCTCTTTGGCCGACTGTGGGGAGGCACCGGAAAAGCCAAGGATTCCGCCTCCTTGCGTCCCGTTTCGCCGGAGCAATGGGATGATATCAGGAGGCTGATGGAGTCGGTGCGGTTCGGCATGGCCCTGGAACGTTCCCAATCGGAAAAGGGGATCGAGAAGCGGGAGATCTCGAAAGCCACGGGGATCTCTTCCCAGCGCCTGCAGCAGATTTTCAACGGCTGTGCCGGGGCGAGCCTCCTGGAGGCGGTTGCGTTGGCCAGCGCGGTCGGGTTGAAGACCACGCCTGGGGGCGACGGTTCCGGTCCCCGAGTTCCCCCGGACGGAGCGAACGGGGAGGAAAAAACGGGGAGCCTGGATCAGCTTCTGGCCGGTATCGAAAAATTCCCGGAAACCGGTCGGGAGGGGATGATCCGCCTACTCGATCGGATCCTGAAACTGATTCAACAGTGAACTAGTTGGCGAATCGGATACCTCCCGCGCGGTGTGTTATACTCCGGCTCCTTTATCCCAGCGAGCGGATTACGGCGGGCAGGTGGTATCCAGGGCGCCTCAGGCGAAGCGGTTTTACGCGGCCGGCCGTGTCCAGGGAGTGGGGTTTCGCTGGTTCGTCCAGGCGACCGCGAGCCGTCTCGGCTTGGTTGGGTTTGTCAGAAACCTGGATGACGGAAGGGTGGAAATCATGGCGGAAGGGGAGGAACTGGCGTTGCGGACCCTGCGGGGAGAGATTGGTAGCGGTCCGCCGGGCTCCCGAGTCGACTCCATCGAGGAACAGGACCTTCCGGTCTCGGGACGATTCGAAAATTTCCGGATTTTACCGGGGACCAGGTGACCGGATGGACTTGAAGAAGGTCATTCGCGACGTACCCGATTTCCCCAACCCGGGGATCCTGTTCAAGGACATCACACCTCTGCTGGAAAATCCCGCCGCTCTCGAAGATGCGGTCGGACGTCTGACCGAGCCCTTCCTGTCGCGGAAGATCGATTCGGTGGCCGGAGTGGAATCGCGGGGATTCATCTTCGGTGCGCTGGTGGCGGCCCGGCTGGGAGTCGGATTCCTCCCTGTCCGCAAACCAGGAAAGCTGCCGCGCGAGACCTTCCGAGAAGAGTTCCAGCTCGAGTACGGGGCGAGCGCAGTGGAGATCCACCGGGACGCCCTGGGCTCCGGACCGAGGATCCTGGTGGTGGATGATGTCCTTGCCACCGGAGGCACCGCCGCCGCGACCGGCAAGCTGGTCCAGCGGGCCGGGGGAGAAGTCATCTCCATGGCCTTCCTGATCGAACTCGCCTTTCTCGAGGGCCGGAAACACCTCCCAGGTTTTGATATTCACAGCCTCCTCCAGTACTGATCCTGAACCAGACCAACGGCGGGAAATAACCGGGGTCCCATCGGTGCTATACTGTGCCCGATTCCGGCGCCTGTGGCTCAGGTGGATAGAGCGAGGGATTCCTAATCGGCAGGACCGAAACCAGCTATGGTCAATGGTTTCAAAGGATTAGCCCTTCCTGAACCCCCGACAAAGCGAGTTTCATTGTTGCCTATTTCTGCACGTTTCAGCGCATCTCACAGGAACGGTGGACAGTTTGTGGACAACTACAGGAGGTAAGCAATGGTGGATGATTGGAGCTCCTTGGCATTTCTCGACCGGCTGATCAACAACGCGCCATGGTGCGGAAGCTGTAAAGTGCCCGGGGTTTTCGTCGAGTCAAGTCATCCAAAAATGGAAGAGGGTTCTGAGGTGTTTATAGTAGGGTTCGAGTGTCCAAGTTGCGGAAACCCGAGAACGGGGAAGGTAATGGTTGGAAAGGAATCGACCAACGTTACGTGGAACAAGTAGTGACTGTGGTTTGACAGTCTGATCGATATCGCGCGCCTACCCGGTTGCAACGGGGCCGGATCTCCGACAGATACTGGGATCTTGGGTGATCTCCCGCCTGGGGCCACCCCGTCAACCCCCTTTCCCCCTTTTTCAAAGAAAGTCTCTAACTATCGTGGATTGTAGTGGTTACAGGAAAACAGGCGATTTGAGGGAAATACCGGGAATCCCGGTGTAGGGCGGTAGGGAGAAGTCTCGCCCTGGCTAATCCTAGGCGGGTTTAAATGGGCATTTCAGGCAGAGAGTGAAAGGAAGGTGAAAGTCTCGATAGTGCCCAAAGGGGCAGGTTTTCTGGAAGCCCGGATTTAAACTAGAATACTAATTGGTTCTACGACATTTTATGGTTCTGTCAAGCTTAAAAAAGGTATTTTCCGCACCCGGGTCTGCAGTTTATTCTATCAATTCCCCTCCCCCTGGATCCCTGCTATAATCCCTTCACCAAACGCTCAACATCATGAGTGAGGCCGAATCCCA